>JAQBNQ010000071.1 GCA_028288545.1 Bacteroidota bacterium | reverse complement strand
TAAATAAAAAAACGGCCGGATAGTTTTAACCACCCGGCCGTTAACCACAACCCAAGTCTTTGAGTGGGCTACTCGCTTTTTTCTACCTTCACCTCTACCTTACCCCATTTGTGGCGGCAGCGTTCGGCAAACTGGGTTTTAAATTTATCCCTTTCTTCGGGGTCCATGCTTTCCCATTTGGCTTTCCACATTCTGCCGCGTCCCCAGTGTCCGCCTCCCCTCATTCTCATTCCCCCAAACAGTATTTTTGAGAGTACTACCAGGCCAATCGCCATTTTAAAGTCTATAGGCTTTAGGTTAAAGAGGTCGGGCATCAGCCAGTTCCACAACTGTTCTGTTACGTAACCGAAGGCAAAGAAAGCCAGCACCACTATGGCCAGTATTCCAAGTCCTTTAAATATCCATTTCATGTTTTTAGTTTTTAGTTTTAAAAATCAGCTATATCTGTAAAATCGGATTTCGGATTGCGAATTTCGAATGTTCAGCACCACACCTGTATTGGATTTACATCCGAAATCCGATATTGAAAATCCGCAATTCTAGTTGTTAAACATGTCGTTATACACACCCTGCAAACGCTCCCGCAAAAACAACACAGCATATCTTTTGCGCGATAGGAGGGTATTAACGTTGGCCCCCGTTATTTCCGAAATCTCCTGGAAACTTTTATCCTCCACCTCGTGCATAATAAATACATCCCGTTGCTCCTTCGGCAATTCATCTAAAGCGGCTACCAGGCCTTCGGTAATCGTTTCCCTCATCATCTCTGTTTCGGGCGAATTGGTATTGGAAGGAAGAAAATCTGAAATATCCAATCGGTCACCATCGTCGCCGGCGCGGATGGCAAAGTGGTCTTCCAGCAAATCGGGTTTCTTTTTGCGGTAACGGTCGGTGATCTTATTACGCGCCACCGTAAACATCCACGAAGCTATCTGTTCAACGGGCTTCATCAGGCGGTAAGTATTCACCAATTCATAAAAAACGTCCTGCAGAACGTCTTCTGCATCTTCTTGCGTAGGTACCCGCTTACGGATAAAGTCTAATAGGCGTTTGCGCTCCTTTTCAACTGTCTGCCTGATAGTCTCATCCTGTGCCTGGGCCATTGTTAAATTTAAATTCATCATAGTTCCTTCTTCAAGTATGACATGAAGACGATACCTGCTTCGGAATATTTTACAAAGGTCGCTTTTTTGTTCTTTTAAACAGGTTTAGGTTAGTTTTTAAGGCAAATCAGGTTGGTTTTAAGCGCATCTTATTTTATCATTTTATCGGGGAAAAATAATTTTAGCCTCTTTTGCAAGGCTGGCTTAAATTAGTGATAAATTCATGTAACATTTTGTGATGTTTTATGGTACAAGAGATACAACCTGTACATTGAATCCGGAATTTATGGCCAACGCTTACGAAACCCCTGTCGAGATAGACCTTGCTGATAAATCTGCGGAATATACCGAGAAGGTAAAGGCCAATGAGTTAAACCCCATTGTATCGGTGTACGAGAGTCTTTTAAGCCTTGGCACCAACTCCATCCTCGAAAAAACACAGAAAAAGTACATTCGCATCTGCAACTTTATTGCCATCAATACCTTTGCCGCATCGCTGGTTTACCTGATACTGGCCATACTGTGGGAAAAATGGTATTGGTTCAACTCTATTTTAGCCTTAACCATTACCTGCGTTTGTGTTTTGTTCCTTAACGGGTTTAACAAAACAAGTATGTCGCGGCTTACTTATATGTTGGGTATTAACGCCCTGGTTTTATTAAACGCTTTATTTATAGGCCCCGAAGCCAAGGGCGAAAGCTTTTTTATCATCGCCATTATTATTCCTTTTCTTATTTATGACATAAAGGAGATCGGGTTTATCGCCTCAGGTATTATCATTCCTTTGGTGTTTATTTTTGCTTATGCTTTTGTAACCCCGTTTTTTACCGCTTATAACCTGGGGCACGAGCAGCAAATATTGCTTTACCGTATTGGCATTGTAATACAGGTTTTACTATCGCTGGGTGCGGTTTACCAGTTTGTTTACTACAGCAAAAAGGCCGAGAACGATCTCGATACCTCTAACCAGCAAATGTCGCTGCAAACAAATGAGCTTAAAAGATCAAACTCCGATTTGGAGCAATTTGCATATATCATTTCGCACGATTTAAAGGCTCCCGTACGTAACATATCCAGCTTTATGAACCTGCTGGTAAATAAGCACGGTGCAGGTTTAAATCCCGAAGCCCGCGAGTTTGTGGAGTATAGTCGCAGCGGCGCAAAGCGTATGGAGCGTTTGATTGATGATGTACTGGCTTATTGCCGTATTGGCACCAATCTTTCTAAACCTACGCCGGTTAACTTAAACGATGTGGTTAATACTATCCGTTTTGAATTACACGATAAACTGACCGCTGCACATGGCACAGTAGCTATTAATAAGGAGTTGCCGGTTATAAGTAATGTACACTCGTCGTTAATGTATCACGTGTTTCAGAACCTTATTACAAACGGTTTAAAATTCAATAAAACCGATGCACCCGAAATCACCGTATCGTGGACCAACTCGCTTAACTATTATACTTTCTCTGTTCGCGATAATGGTATTGGTATATCAAAAGAATACTCAGCCACCATTTTCCAGATGTTTAAACGCTTACACAACGAAAGCGAATACGACGGTACAGGTATAGGTCTTGCCATCTGTAAAAAGATAGTTGAGTACTACCACGGCGAAATCTGGTTTGAAAGCGAAGCGGGCAAAGGAACTACCTTCCACTTTACTATCAGGAAATTTTAATGCGGAGTTCGGAATTGGGAATGCTGAATTAATGCCTCTGATTGGTTTTCCCTCTTCTTCCGTATCTCTTTAACAGGATGGCAATATCAACCCAACTGTATCGCTACCAATATTAATGTGCCGTCAGGCACTACCTATAGGGTAGAAAATAATCAGAATATTAATTCATATCCCTTTAGGGATGATACCTTTGGATTATCCGGGATTCAGTATTGTTGATTTAACCGCTTGGCTTTAAAGCTAATTAGGTAATATCCTCATAGCTAACCGTTTCGGTTAGACTTGTCAATGCGTGTAACAACATGCACTTGTTGAAAAAAATTATAATAAATATTTACTGCAATTAGTTTTCAATTAGTGGCACTGTTACCGTTAAATGACCTTTCTTTGTTGACATTAAACGCATCCCCTTGTTATACCCGCTCCTTCCCGTCGAAGATTGAAAACGGTTGCTCAGGCCGTTTGATCTGGTACTAAAAACTCAAGGCTACTAATTCAGATAAGGAAAAATTCAACGCAGGTTGAATGTGAAGATGTATGTATAACTGCAGATAATATGGAGCAAATGGAAAGTATTATAGATAACTATCACCAGATCATTCTCGAAATTGAGGATTATGCAATACTGCTTTTGGATGAAAGTGGTACCATAAAGGATTGGAACAAAGGCGCCGAAAAACTAAAAGGATACAAGGCCGAAGAAATTATCGGTAAGAATTTTCATGTGTTTTATACTCTTGAAGACTGCGAAAAAAAACTGCCCGAAAAATTAATTGAAAGCGCCATTTTAAATGGCAAAGCGCTGGACGAGGGATGGCGGGTAAGAAAAGACGGTTCGCGCTTTTGGGGCAGTATACTTATAACGGCCTTGCATAGCCAAAAAGGTGAGGTGATAGGTTTTTCGAAAATTACCCGCGACCTTACTGAAAGAAAGAACCTGGAGGACAAGCTGAAGCAGGCCAATGAAGACCTTGTAAAATATGTGCAGGAGCGAACTGAAAAACTTACTGCCAGCGAAGACCGGTTCAAGTTTACGCTTGATAATATGCTGGAGGGTGTGCAGGTACATGATTTTAACTGGCGATACATTTATGTAAATGACGCGTTGGTCAGATCCAGTAGCTATTCAAAAGAACAATTACTGGGATTTACCCTCATCGAAAAATATCCGGGTATCGAAACTACGCCGCTTTATGCTGTTTTAAAACAGGTAATGGATACCCGTGTGGCGCAGCACCTGGAAACAGAATTTATCTTCCCCGATAAATCAAAAGCACATTTTGACTTAAGTGTTCAACCGGTACCAGAGGGCATTTTTATTCTATCTGTAGATATTACTCAACGTAAAAAGGCAGAAGAAGAACTGAATAAGTCAAATCGTTTATACGCCTTTATCAGCGCAGTTAACCAGGGCATCGTTCACATACAGGATGAAAATGAGCTTTTAACTAAAGCCTGTGACGTTGCTGTAAGTATAGGTGAGTTTAAAATGGCATGGATAGGAATGTTGGATGAGGCCGGTAAATTGAACATGGTAAGTATTGGGGGCGATGAAGCCGCTACTAAAAATGTACGAAAATATGCCAGCCAGGATTATACAAGTCCCTTACTGCAGGTTACCCCAACAGGCAAAGTGCT
This sequence comes from Bacteroidota bacterium, assembly GCA_028288545.1. Classification (GTDB taxonomy): domain Bacteria; phylum Bacteroidota; class Bacteroidia; order Chitinophagales; family LD1; genus Bog-950. The sequence goes on along the minus strand of JAQBNQ010000071.1, from coordinate 11,585 downwards.
TAGCACTGGTACCTATGCTTTTAGTAATGATGTAATGAATGACCCGGGCATGGCTGCCTGGAAACCGGAGTTTCTACTACACGGAATAAAAGCAAACATGTCGTTACCCATTAAAAAATTTGGCAAAATAATCGGGGTATTCGGTTTTAGTTCAACCGTAAAAGATTTTTTTGATGCACAGGAAATTAACCTGCTTGTTGAAGCAGTGAATGACGTTTCATTTGCCATTGAAAATTTTGAGAAGGCAGCTTTGCATCAACTGGCAGAGGAAAAGGTAATAGAAAGCGAACTCAATTATCGCTCCTTAATAGAACAGGCTACCGATGCTTTTTATGTTGCGGATTCAACTGCTACAAAATACCTGGATATTAACCCTGCCGGTTGCCTGATGTTGGACTATACCAAAGAAGAGTTTCTAAAGCTTTCCCCAACGCAACTGGTGTTTGAAGAAGACATCAAAACCCATGCGCTAAAGGTTAGTCAGGTAGCATCAGGCGAAATAATTACCTATCGCCGCAGAATGAAACGGAAGGACGGGACCGCGGTTGAAGTTGAAGCGAACGGCAAAAAAATATCGGATGGCAGAATTGTGGTAATTGCAAGGGATGTTAGCAAAAGAAAAAAGTTTGAAGAGCAACAGGCGCTTTTGGCTTCTATAGTTAATTCCTCCGACGATGCCATCATCAGCAAAAACCTGGATGGTAAAATTACAAGTTGGAACCGCGGGGCAGAAAAAACCTTTGGATATACTTCGGCCGAAATTATTGGCAAAAATATTTCAATACTTATACCCCCCTACCTGCTAAATGAGGAAAAGCAGATAATGGACAAAACCCGTGCTGGAGAATACCTGGATCATTATGAAACCGAAAGAGTAAGAAAGGACGGAAAATTTATCAGGGTCTCACACACTATATCGCCTATCAAAGATTCCGACGGAAACATTATTGGCGCTTCTAAAATTTCGCACGACATTACCGAAAGAATAAAAAATGAGGAGAAAGAAAAAGAGGCTGTGGAATTAATCCACACCAACAAAGAACTCGTTTTTCAAAATGAGGCGAAAGAAAAACGGGCTGCGGAATTGTTGATTGCTAACAAGGAACTCGCCTTTCAAAATGAAGAGAAAGAGAAACGGGCAGCGGAGTTAGTCATTGCCAACAAAGAGTTGGCGTTTCAAAGTGAAGAGAAAGAAAACCGGGCTTTAGAATTGATCCTTGCCAACAAAGAACTTGTTTATCAAAATGAAGAGAAAGAAAAACGTGCTGCTGAATTGGTCATTGCAAATAAAGAGTTGGCTTTTCAAAGCGAAGAGAAGGAAAGCCGGGCTTTAGAGTTAGTGATTGCCAATAAAGAACTTGTGTTTCAAAATGGGGAAAAGGAAAAACGCTCGGCGGAGTTGATCCTTGCTAATGAAGAACTGGCTTATCAAAATGCCGAAAAAGAAAACCGGGCATCGGAACTGGCTGTTGCCAATAAAGAGTTGGCATTTCAAAGCAAGGAAAAAGAAAAGCGGGCTTCAGAACTGGTATCTGCTAATAACGAACTTGTATTTCAAAATGAGGAAAAGGAAAAGCAGGCTTTAGAGTTGATCAGTGTTAATGACGAACTGGAATCATTTTCCTATTCCGTATCTCATGATTTGCGGGCCCCATTACGGGCGGTTTACGGCTACGCACAAATGCTGCAGGAAGACTACGGTTCCAAATTAGATGCCGAGGGCATTAACCAGGTAAATACCATTATGCGCAGTGCAAAAAAAATGGGGCAGCTTATTGATGATCTCCTCGCTTTTTCGCGCCTGGGCAGAAAAGAACTACAGGTAAACGAAATTTCCATGCAGCACATGGTACAGGAAATATGCAAAGAAATGAAGCATGATCAGCCCGATCGTAATATCCGGTTTGATGTAAAAGAATTGTTGCCGGCTAAGGCCGATAATATTACCATTAAACAGGTTTGGGTAAATCTTATTTCAAACGCGGTAAAATATTCAAAACTAAAAGTGCAGGCAGTTGTTGAGATAGGTAGCGAAATCAAGGACAACGAAATTATCTATTATGTAAAAGATAACGGAGCAGGTTTTGATATGCTTTATGCCGACAAACTTTTCGGTGTTTTCCAGCGGCTACACGCCGATAATCGCTTCGAAGGCACCGGTGTGGGCCTGGCTATTGTAAAGCGCACAATAACCAAACATCATGGTAAGGTGTGGGCCCAGGGCACTGTAAATGAAGGAGCAACATTTTATTTCAGCTTACCTAAATAACAAGGCTATGAACCAGCAAGTAGAAATATTATTAGTAGAAGACAGCGAAACCGATGCTGCAATGACAATACGGGCTTTGAAAAAAAGTAACCTGGCCAATAAACTATTGCACCTGCAGGACGGTGCCGCTGCACTTGATTTTATTTTCGGATTGGGAGAGTACCTCGGCCGGCCGGTTGAGAACCAACCTAACGTTATACTGTTGGATGTAAAAATGCCTAAGATAAACGGTATAGAAGTACTGCGGAAAATACGGGCCGATGAGCGCACCAAAAGAATTCCGGTGGTAATGCTCACCTCCTCTAAAGAAGATCCGGATATACAAAAGTGTTATAACCTGGGTGCAAACAGCTACGTGGTAAAACCCCTGGCGTTTGATGAATTTCAGAAAGCTGTATCCGATCTGGGCTTATACTGGATGATTGTTAACCAACCCCCTGCCTGAAATGAACGCTCCAATAAAAATTTTAATGGTTGAACATGACCCCAACGATATGGGCATGATTCAACACGAATTAAAAAGAGGCAAACTCAACTATATTGTTGAAGTGGTTGAAACCGGCGAGACTTTTGAAAGCGCTTTAAACAGTTTTGGTCCCGACATTATACTTTCCGATTTTACGCTTCCATCGTTTAACGGCCCTGCGGCTTTTAAAATAAAGGAAAGAGTGGCGCCCCTTACACCCTTTATTTTTGTTTCGGGAACCATAGGCGAAGAAAATTCGATTGAGCTTATAAAAAACGGGGCAACAGATTTTGCGCTGAAAGAGCGGCTTTTTACTTTACCCATAAAAGTAAACCGTGCGTTGACGGAAGCCAGGGAGAAGAGAGCGAAAGCGGCTTCAGGCCAGGCGCTGATTCAAAACGAAGGGCGACTGGCCAGGGCACAGCAATTATCGCACCTGGGAAGTTGGGAAATGGACCTGGTAAATAATACTGTGCACTGGTCCGATGAGCAATTTAACCTCTTGGGTTTTAAAAAGGATGAAGTAATACCAAGCAGCGAATTGTTTTTCTCCATGCTTCACGCTGATGATTCCGAACGGGTTCTCAAAAATTTTAAGAGCACGATCGATGCCCTCAGGAACTCATCTGCCGAATTCAGGCTTGTACGTACTGATGGCGCTGTTATTCATGTTTATTGCGAATGGCAGTTTGAGTTTGATAAAGATCAAAACCCGGTTGGCATATATGGTATTGTGCAGGATATAACTGAAAAGAAAAACAGCGAACTGAAAATACAGGAAAGCGAGAACCGTTTTAGGGCGCTTATCGAAAACAGCAGCGATATGCTCAGTATTTCAGATGCATCCGGCAACCTGCAATACATTAGTCCTAATATTTCCAGGTTTCTTGGTTATAGTTCTGAAAATTTTGGCCATGCAAAGGGAATTGAGATCATTCATCCTGATGAGATAGATGAATACAGAAAAGGATTTGCTGCTATCCGTCAAAATCCCGGAAAATCTCACCCCTTTATAATCAGGATGAAACACGCAAATGGCAGTTGGGTGTGGATGGAAGGTACCGCCACCAACCTGTTACATGTGCCGGCAGTAAACGGAGTAATTACAAATTTCAGGGATATTACCGAAAGAAAAAAAGCCGAAGAGTCGCTGGAGGCCGGAAGGCATGAAATGGAAACGCTTTTAAACAATACTGAAGAGAGTTTCATACTGGTGGATAGGGATTTGAATATGATAAGCTTTAATAAGCTGGCAAATACAAGGTCGCTCGAATTAATTCCTCAGCCATTGCGCAAGGGTATGTCTATTTTCGAATTAGCCGATCCCCAAAAAATACCTGAATTAAAACTGATGTACCAAAAGGTGTTGCTGGGCGAAAGCGCACAAACAGTATTGCGAACCAAATTGGGCGGAGACACCGAATTGGTTTTTAGCAATAAAATAAAACCGGTTTATAACAACGGCCATGTAACCGGTGTATTTGTCATCTCGGCTGATGTAACAGAAAGAGAAAGAGTGAATGAAAAGCTGCTCGAAAATTTCCATGAACTTGAGGCCGCTACCGAAACCCAGTCCTCTATTTTAGATGCCTTGCCGGCCAATATAGCCTTGCTGAATAAAGACGGGATAATTATTGAGGTAAATGAATGCTGGAAAACCTTTGGCGCCGAAAATGGCCTGTGTTCCAAAAATCACTGTATAGGCGATAATTATTTATTGATATCGGAAAATGCAACTGGTATGGATGCCGGGGCCGGGCATAAAATGTGCGAGGGGATAAAACAGGTAATTGCAGGTAAACTTTTAAATTTTGAACTGGAATATCCTTGCCATTCGCAAAGCGAAGAAAGATGGTTTAGGGCCGAAGTAGCGCCCCTCATGAAAAAAGGACGTAGCGGTGCGGTGGTAATGCACATAAATATTACAGAGCAAAAGCAGTCGGAAATAACAATAAATGAATTGAACGAAAATCTTGAACACCGGGTAAACGAACGCACTGCAGATTTGACAAAGGCCAACAATGCTTTGGAAGCTTTTTCCAGTGCCGTATCGCACGATTTACGGGCACCTGCACGGGCAGTTATAAGTTTTGCCCAAATCATACGCGAGGATCATGGAGCCGGTATGAGCGCTTCGCTAAAGGAATTATTCGGTTTTGTTGAGGAGAATGGAAAACGCATGGGTGCCATTATAAATGACCTGTTGAAACTGGCCAGGTATGGCAACGAAAAGCTTAAACCCGAACTGGTAGATATGCAGCGCCTGGTAGAAGGTGTTTGGGCAAATATAAAACGCACAACCACACATCATGCCATACTTGAGCTGGATGAGCTGCCGGTTTTACAGGTGGATATGTCGTTGATGCAACAGGTAATTGTAAACTTACTTTCAAATGCCATCAAGTATTCCTCCAAAAAGGAACACCCGGTAATAAAAGTATGGAGCAGCCAAACAAAGGATAGTGTTACAGTTTATTTTAAGGATAATGGTGCCGGTTTCGACATGAAAAATTATGACCGCCTGTTTGGGGCCTTTCAACGTCTGCACCACGCCCGCGATTTTGAAGGCACTGGTATTGGACTGGCACTGGTAAAAAAAATCATAGAAAACCACAACGGCACAGTTGGCGCAGAAGGTGTAACGGATGAAGAGGCTACCTTTTGGTTTACATTGCCAATCAGTTGTTAGTTGCCGGTTGTTAGAAATACAGGGGCAGGCTTTAACAAAGAAGGAAGCCGGGGGTGACATGAATGATGATTTGGAGAATGTTAAAGGACTATTTCTATTATAAAGCAAAATCCGGCAACATCGTTTACTGCTTTTTTGCAAAAAAAGAGATATGTTCCTTTTCAGTATTCCGTCACTGCCCGTGTACTTTTGGGTGGGGTTGGGTACGGAACATACCACCGGTGCTTTAGAGAATTTTGAATTGCGGATTTCGAATTGGGAGAAGATTGGATTGCTAGTGTCTGGTATCTATGGTCTATTACTCACAGGCCGATCCTATGGAGCTGTGTTTTTTGTGGTTATGCATTTGCTACAAACAGGGCGCTCCTAACGGAACTGGAGAGAATTGTCTTGTGTCTAATGTCTGATATCTTGTATCTGGAAGAGATTGGATTGTCTTGTGTCTAGAGTCTACTATCTAGAATCTAATAATACAAAAATACGGATAAAAATGTTAATGGAGTAATTTATTTGAATTTTGTTGAAAAAATATTGCCCTAACCATTAAATATGACGAAACTATGACCTTAATTATTGGCTTAATATAAAAATGACCCTAATATTTGGTCTTACTTAAATGCCCTATTATGGTAAAATTCTTCTCCTTCAAAATATTGTTGTTGTGCATGGTAGTGAACCTTTTGGTTAAACCGCTGAATGCCCAGCAATACATTGTGCCAACTGTATTTCATATACTCCATACAGGTGGCACCGAAAACATAAGCGATGCGCAGGTGCTGGATGCTATGCGCATTTTAAACGATGACTTTAATAAGCGCAACAGCGATACCATTAATGTGGTTGATTCCTTTAAAAACAATATTGCCAATGTGGGCATTGAATTCCGCCTCGCTAATCTTGACCCGCAAGGGCAATGTACCAATGGCATTGAACATATTTATACAACACAATCAAGCTATTTGGGCAACGAGTATTCAAAAATAAACGATTGGCCACGTAATCAGTATTATAATATTTGGGTTTATAGAAGAAGTGCCCTGGGCATTGCAGGTTATGCTACGGGCCCTCAATATAGCGACACTGTACCTGAGTTTGATGGCCTGGCCGAACTTAACAATTACATAGGCAGCATCGGCACCTCTGGTAATCTTACCAGTAGAGCGACGACTTATCTTACAGGGAAATACCTGAACTTATATAGCACCTCCGGAGCAGATTTTGCCTCATGTGGTGATGACAGTGTAGCAGATACCCCACCAACTTCATATAATGCGGGTTGCAATTTGAGCGCCTCAAGTTGCAATCCACCGAATCTTGAAAATGTACAGAACTTTATGAACTATAGTTATTGCGGCTGTATGTTTACCAATGGTCAAAAAGCCAGGATGAGGGCCACCTTAAATAATACTTTGGCTCAAAGAAATAACCTGGTGCTACAAGCAAATTTGATTGCTACCGGTACTTCGTCTTCAGTGCAAACTCCGTGCGCTCCAATCTGCGATTTTATGGCCAGTCCCCGTTATTGTTGTGTCGGGGCATCGGTAAAGTTTACTGATAATTCATACAACGGCGATATTACCGGTAGGCTGTGGACTTTTACCAATGCCAGTATTGGTACATCTACAGATCCGGTAGTTACAGTTACGTTTAATACTGCCGGTTGGCAATCAGTAACGCTTACCGTAACTAATAACTCGGGTAGTTCAACAAGTACAAAATCGCTGGTGTATGTTTCCGACCCTGCTGATCAGATAACAGCGCCATATTACACAGGCTTTGATGATGCAACGGCTTTTTCTAAATGGGCCGCTATTAATATTGACAATGATGCCCCGGCCTTTAACCAGGTGTTTAGTGCGGGCCATACGAATAACACTTCAATAAGACTGGATAACTTTAATAGCGCGCTAGATGGAAATATTGATGAACTTGTTTCTCCACCCTTTGATTGTTCTAACCTAAATAGTACAACGGGTCATCTCATTTTTCAATATTCAGGTGCCAGCCGTTCTACAGATTTATCTAACAATGATGTTTTTCCTGATTCTATGGAAATATTCTCAAGTATCAATTGTGGGCTTACCTGGAACCCATTTTACGAGCTAAGCGGTGCCAATATGATAAATGCAGGAACCGTTCAGAATTATTTCACTCCCCAAAGCGATAATTCGTATTGGAGGAAGGTAGATATTCTGTTATCGCAGAATCTTTTCAGGCAAAATGTGCGTTTCATGATTTCGATATTTGGAGATCGCAAAAGCAACAACTTTTACTTAGATGATTTTATTATTGGTCCTCAATCAACAGGTATAAACGATAATGATCTTCAGTCCACCTTCCGTATTTTCCCTAATCCTGTACATGATGTAATCAGTATAGATAATATGCAGGCTAATAGTAAATACACCATGTCCGTATCGGATATACAGGGAAGACGTTTAATTGAAAGTATGGTTGAGAGCAACGGTTCGGGAAATGCACAGGCCGACCTTTCGGCACTTGCTGCCGGCTGCTATCTTGTCCGGATTTCTAACGGCCAGGGTTCAACCTGTCTGCGGGTAGTTAAGAATTAAATAGTGATGTGATGATCATTAACCCCCAATCTCCATATCCTCACTTCCACCATTAATAAAATCCTGTTTCAATTTTTTTAGCCACTGTATCTTTTCCATTTTCTCGTTGCAGTAATAGGATTGAAAGTGTTGCCTTGTTTCCGGCCTGGTCCAATGGGCTTCAATTTTTTCAAGGTCGCTTGCAATTAAAAAGTTAAGCAGGTTTTCGCGGCCTACGGTTATTGCTTCGCTGTTGCAATGGGGGCATATGTTTTTATAGCACTCGGCAATATCGTTTTGATCGTAATCTTTAAATCCTTCTTTCAACTCAAGACAAATAGGGCAAATACCTAAGCCGGATAATTTGCTGCGTTGTTGTATAACTATCATGAGTGTGGTATTTTATATGTTAAAGCTAATCTGCCGATATGTCACGGTGAGCGAAGCCGAACCGCTGCATTCCGCATTCCTATTTATTCAGAAGTGCCAGTGCCAGCTTAAAATCATTCAGGTTGCTGTATTTGATAAATTCAAGGTCTGATAGCTGAACTGCTTTGCCACCCATGGTTACTTCTTTTACTGCCAGCTGAGGCATTTTATCAATATACCTGATGGCTACCAATTGCGCTTTATAACCATTGGGCACATGGTCGAAATTAAAAGCTACAGCATCGGGGCGGCCGGGGTAAATAACTTTATAATCTTCAAACACCAGTTTTACATCCACATTAATAGAGGGTGGAATATTAACTGTATAATTTACCAGCGGCTTACCAAATTTTGGAAAGTAATCGCAATTAACGCTGATGTATTTTGCCGGCATTATATATTCGAATATGATGTAAGTGATGGTGGGCTGTATAGCCTTGTCAATGTTTTCAATCTTACGGTTTTCGAAAATGTTTTTCAGGCTATCCATATATTGATTGCGCCGGAGGGTGAGAGCTGCGTAATCATTAGATCGTTTTTCGTCAAGCGCTTTCATCTTTTTACTGCGAAAAGCGTTCATCATTTCTTTTAGTCCGCAGCGGTGTCTTTTTTTGTTGCTCAGTTTTAGCGTAGCCACGGTATCGCGCTTTAGGGCTGCAATAATATCGCTGCCCAATACCGGGGCTATCAAAGGCTTTTGCGGGTCTTTCCAATTCATTTTTGTAAGATGCCCGTTTTGCTGTTCATCGCCGGTAAACAATAACGCCGTTGTATCCTGCAAAGGTTTAATGATAAGCAGCTTTTTGCCTTTAAACGGATCTGTGGTGTCTGCGCCATCACTCATATTCAACAAGTACATACCCTCGGTGGCAATGGGCATATAGTTGGCAGTGCTTGAAAGATTGAGCGCCAGTATTTCGGAAACGGAGTGCGCCTCCTGCAACTTAGCAGTTGCACTATCGGCATAATATAAAAGTGTTTTGCTTTGGGTACTTACCAGTTTGTTACGCGAAAACTGAAGGTCCTGGTATCCATAATCTGCTTTCAGCCTCCGGTACAATGCCTGTATACTGTCGTCGTCGGTAAAACGATCAGGTACCCAATAATTTACGGCTATTTCCACCCGCCGGTTAAGGGGGGCATTCACTTTATCATCCGCCGGGTATATCCAGTTTCTTTTACCCGCAAAGCTATAACTCATATGAGCGTTACTAATAGTATCTGCTTTGAAAAGTGTATCCAGACATTGGTAAACAGCAATTGCTCTTTTTTTGGAAAGCGTATCATTAGCAGCATAGGAGCCTGGCCAATCGGTATGTCCTATCACCGAAGTGCTGATGGGATGGCCCACTTTGCGTCTTTTCATTTCATTCACTAAGTCAATTAGTTTTTGTTTTTCTTCAGGCTTAATGGCGTATTGGGCATTATCAAAATACACCATGGTTTTTATGGTTTGGGCCTTTACGGCCAGGCAGAAAAAGAGGGTCGTTAAAAGTGCTAAGAGTTTTTGCATCTGTAATTAATAATACCGGAAATAACGGATATGTTGTTCAAATATTATAAAAATAGGATGACTATCCACGTGTTTACCTAATTAATGGCTAAAGCCAAAATTCACTGTTTAATAGACCTCCACTCTGAAGAGTGGGGCAACATTATTGCCCCGACTTTTAAGTCGGGGATTGGGAAAAGGAGAAGAGGCTTTAGCCGTTAATGTATTTAGGTAAACATGCGGATAGTCATTAAAAATAGACTTCAGAGACTAGATACTAGATGTTAGACATCAGACACTAGACAATACAAATCCGAACAACGGACTACACTCAACTCGAAACCTGAAATTAGAAACTTGAAACGGCCTTCCGTGCCCAGGCCAGTACCTGTACCCCGGGTGAGTAGTGGGCCTTTACAATATTATTTGCGGTTAACTGAATACCGGGCCATTGGTAGTTGATGTTGAGTTTGCTAAAACTTACCTGTTGCAAAGGCCATGGGTGATGATGAATATCGTAGCTGAATGTTTGGCCGTTTAAGGTAAGGTAAAGCCGGTAGCGCTCGGTAAGCCATAAATCAAAGGGCTCGGGTTGGGTGGTTGGGTTGCCAATGGCATATTCAACATCCAGGCTAAATCCTTTGGCCGGGTTAAGCGAAGTGTAGGAGCTAAGCTGGTTTCTGTGTATCGCGCTCTTTTCGTACGGCAAACCTGAAAGGCTTTTTGCCAACCAGGCCGAAAAACTGCTTCCGGCCTCAATGTTCAGAAAAAAGACCCCACTGTGTTTGCCATCGGTAACATAGGTGCGCACATTTATTTCATCGAAGTTGGAAATGGGAGGAAAGGAGGGGAGCAGCCTGGGCCTGATGTTTTTCATGCTAAAAGGAACAACGGATATCCACGCGCTGTCTTCAAAAACATCGGGTTCAATGCCGGGTGGCAGCAATTGGGCAATGGTTTTAATGTCTACTTTAAAATGAAAAAACAGCAAACGGAGCCATTCCTGGTAATAAACGAAAGCGCCTTTAGGAAGGGGCCAGGGCCGGTGATCGGTTTTGGAAAGGATGTCGTTAATGCTAAGACTCATTTGACAAAGTGCAGGTTAAATCTCCGCTTTAGGCAACGGATGGCTGCCTATTAGGGCGTTCAGTTATTCACATTTAAACAATAGTCAAAAATATTATATTTTCATTCGGGCTGAAACCCTTGAAGGCATTGAGCCTCACGCTGTTGCTTAAATTCATTCTAAATAAAACTTTCTTTTAAATTTTATCACGCATTTTTTGGTTTTTTAACCTCGCGTGTTCATATTTGCCGCGCATTTTTTTTACAATTCTATGACATTTCTCTTCAAATGATATTAGAACACCACGCGCGAGCATCGAAAAACATTCCTTTAACCGGTTTATTTACTGTTTTACTCAGTTTGGGCATCCTTTTCGCCCATGCCGAGGTAGACAAGGCCAAATGGACGGAGGGAAAAACATTATTCAAAGCCAACTGTGCCTCATGTCACAACCCTAAGGTTGACGGTACCGGTCCTGCATTAAACGGGGTAACTGCCCGTTGGGAAGCTGCCGGCGATTTTAAAGGCAAAACCGGCAACCAATGGCTACATATGTGGGTCACCAACTGGCATAGTGCAGTTGATGGTGGTTACAAATATGCCGTTGATATGCGTCATAGCC
>JAQBNQ010000069.1 GCA_028288545.1 Bacteroidota bacterium | reverse complement strand
AATTATAAAATTGAGCGCCGTGGAATAAACCTTTTCAGGATTGGGCGATTTTTGCTGGTACCGGAAAAAAGCGGTTTCCATTCCAAAGGCTAACAGTACTCCAAAAAAACCGCTGTAAGCATAAAATTCAGAATTAACGCCAAATTGATCCAGCGCAAAAACCCGGGTATATAAATAGGTAAGCAGGAAATTGAGGAACCGGCCGGCAATACTGGGAATGCCGTAAATAGCGGTCTGCGATGCAAGTTTTTTAATGGGATTCAAGGCATTACAAACCTACATGAATTTACAGAGAGGGAGAAATAGTTGTTAGTTGCTGCTTGTTAGCTGTCTAAATAGTTGTGGAATAAGGGACGAGAGTAAAAGGCAGAGACATGAAACCTCTTTCGGTCCAAACCGTATAATAATTATTGTTATGGTACAATGCAGACGTTTAATATGAATCCCCCAATGAAAAAGTATCTATTTTTTGCCATTCTGTTTATGACGTTCACCATTAAAATGGTGGCGCAGGACGAGAATGATATAATTTATACCAACGGTAAGTACGAGGGCTCCTATAAGGAAGGCAAAAAAGATGGCCAGGGCCGCGCTACTTACAACGATGGTTCCAGCTATTCGGGCGATTGGAAGAATGACAAACGGAATGGGGTAGGCAGGGCTGTGTTTAAAGATGGCTCCTCTTATTACGGAGACTGGAAAGACGACCGCCGCACAGGCAAGGGCTCGTACGAATTTAAAAACGGCGACAAGTATGTTGGCCAGTTTGATAATAACCAGATGCACGGTTGGGGTAACTATACTTACCGCAACGGCAACAAGTACGTTGGCGAAATTAACCACGGCGTAGTAACAGGCAAAGGCACCATTTTTTATGCCAATGGCGACCACTATGAAGGCACCGTAGTAAACGGATTAAAAACGGGCAAGGGCAAATACGCCTATGCAAACGGCAACATTTACGAGGGTAATTTTGAAGCAGACCGCAAAGAAGGTTTTGGAAAAATGATTTTTGGAAACGGTGATATTTATGCCGGTCAGTTTAGCGATAATCACCGCACCGGTAAGGGCGAATTTACCTGGGGCAATGGCGATAAATACGCAGGTCAGTTTATGAACGGCCTGATGAACGGACCCGGTGAATTTACCTGGGCCAATGGCGATAAATTTATTGGTACCTGGAGCAATAATGTGCGCGATGGCAAAGGAAAACTAATAGCAAAGGATGGTCAGGAAACAGCGCTTGTTTTTGCTAATGGGGTAAAGTCGAATTAGTATTGAGTAGTTAGTATTTAGTATTGAGATAACAGCCACACCGTAGGTTAAACGCTTCTTTGGCGGACGGCTTCGAATAGCAGCACAGCTGCGCTTACACTTACATTCAGCGAATCTATTTGACCCAACATGGGTATTTTAATTTTCTCATCGGCAGAGTTGATCCAGGTTTGGCTAAGGCCATGCGCTTCAGTGCCTACTACAATTGCTGAGGCTTTTTTAAAATTTTGTTGATAGTAGAATTTTGAAGTACTCAACTCGGCAGCAAAAATGGTGATGCCTTTACTTTTCAAAAAATCAATGGCCTGTTGCGAATCGCAAATTACAATGGGGTTTGTAAAAACGGTGCCCACACTGCTGCGGATCACATTGGAGTTGTAGATATCTGTTTTGGCATCGCAAATAAAAACAGCATCTACTGCCGCCGCATCGCAGGTGCGCAACATAGCGCCCAGGTTGCCGGGTTTTTCTACTGCTTCAATTATTAAAATAAGCGGCGTATCCGAAAGCTTTAGTTCATCAAGTCCGTGCGCCTGAGGGCGGGCGGTTGCAATAATACCTTCAGTCGTTTCGCGGTAAGCGAGTGAATCGTAAACTTCTTTTGAGATATGAAAAAAGTCAGGCTTTAGTTTTTCTTGTTCCAGTTCCGAAAAATCATAATCGCCATCCTGCTTTAAAATCTCTTCATTAACAAAAACTGAAACGATTTCGTAACCGGCACGATGTGCCAACACCGTTTCGCGAAGACCCTCAATTACAAACAGGTTCTGTTCGCGCCGTTCTGAGGCCTTTTCAAGCTTTTTCAGCAACTTGATTTTTGGATTTTGAATGCTGGTAATTTTTTCGGCCCCTTTCATTGGGGCAAATCTATTTAAAATTGCGGGAGACGGCTTCGGCCCGCTTGTTGCATAAACAGGTCGCTCCTATGGAGCTTCTTGCTACTTCGGGCATTCTCCTACAAACATTACGTCCTCCGGAGCTAAATTCCACTTTAGTAACGATCCCTAACAGTTGTTTTTTCTTGCTGCGCAAGATGTACCAGGTCAATAAGTTTAATCTTTGCGGTCAGGTTTAACGTCAAATGCAATTTCAATAGCTCCGTTAGGAGCGTAATGTTTGTAGCAAATAGAAAAATCGAATATTCAGCTCCATAGGAGCGGCCTGTTTGAAGAATTGCTTTTGTGTCCAGAGTAAATAAAGACCGATCAATCTCCTTGCATTCTTTTCTTTACTTTGCCCCATGAAGATCGGCTTGTTTTTTGGTTCGTTTAACCCGGTGCATAACGGGCACCTGATCATTGCCAACTATATTTGCGAAACAACAGACCTCGATAAAGTGTGGATGGTTGTTTCTCCGCAAAACCCGCTTAAGCTTAAAGAAACCTTATTGCGCGATTACGATCGCCAGCATCTTATCAATCTTGCCATAGAGGAAAACAAGAACCTGAAAGCCTCCAACATCGAATTTAAATTGCCTAAGCCTTCTTATACTATTGATACGCTGACATACCTGGCCGAAAAATATCCGCAACACCAGTTTGTACTTATAATGGGCAGCGATAACCTGGTAACCCTGCACAAGTGGAAAAACTACGAGTTGCTGCTTAAATACGAAATACTGGTGTACAAGCGCCGTGGTTTTGAAGAGAACCCATATCCTAAAAACAAAAACATACAATTTTTAGAGTTCCCCTATTTGGATATATCCGCCACCTTTATCCGTGATAATATTAAGAACGGCGTTTCCATGCAGTACTTTTTACCGGAACCGGTTTGGAAATATATTGATGATATGAATTGGTATAAGTAATCCCCCCATTAAATACGAAAGGCATTTTAACGCAAAGAGCGCGAAGGTTGTACGCAAAGGCCGCAAAGGAATACAATGAGTTAGCAATCCTTTTTTCGCCGTCGAAGGCGAAGAAGTAGTCCCTTCTACTTTCGCAAGCGAAAGTCCCGATAGCTATCGGGAGGTGAGGTTTGTATTGGATTGTCCTAAAAAATGATGTTATATTTAAAGAGATAAATTTTTTGAATGAGAAAACTGTACGGTGCAAGGTTGATTGGTTTTGTTTTTTGCTTGTGCGTTTTTGGTAATGTGCGGGGGCAGTGGGTGACGATACCAACGCCTTTTGCAAACTACATCGCGGCCTATGTTGATCCTGCTGCAATTAGTGGTAGCCAGTTAGATACTACGAATAACAACGTGCTTACTTTGCAGAACTGGACCATCAATAACTACACGGGACTTAACGATATAACGGGGATACAATATTTTAAGGGGCTCCAGAATTTGGTGATTAACGCTACCACTGTTGCAAACCTGCCGCCACTACCAATTAATTTACAGACGCTGGAAAGCCATTCAACTGCGCTGGTTTCCTTTTCAGGTATTTTCCCTGCTACACTCGGTATTGTAAAATTCTACAATGCACATTTTAAGTCCATTCCCATTGGCTTTCCGGCAAATATGCAAACGCTTATAATGAACAATTGCACTCAGGACACTTCTCTTCCAGCTTTCCCTGCTTCACTGCAATGGATAAATATTGCTTATTCATATTTACTTACCTCCTTACCTGCTTTGCCAAGCGGTTTAATAGACCTAAGCCTAACCAATCTTAACTTAATCAGCGCTTTACCTCCCTTGCCCAATAATCTTACTACTTTATACCTTGTTGGAATGCCCGCGTTGGCAACTTTACCTCCGCTGGCATCAAACCTGGATTCATTAGTTGTAATTTCCCCCAGTGCCAGTCTAACTTCATTGCCGGCGTTACCCGGTATTTTAAGGTCCTTAACGGTTTATATTCCGCAAAATGGATTTACTGCGTTACCTGTTTTGCCTAATAGCTTAGAGTATTTAAAAATGGATGGATGCCTTGGGCTTACCACTTTACCCTCACTGCCCAACTCCCTGCAATATCTCAGTGCCAGTAATTCGCAATTGTCGCTCACTGCTTACCCTCCAGCTTTACGCACCTTTATTTGTCAAAACTGTTCTAATCTAACTTCGCTACCAGTTGCACCACAAACACTATCCTATTTAGATGTTCAGAATTGTAATATAATTTCCATGGATACATTTCCAGATTCCATGTCGTACGTATGTCTATCTAATAACCCGATAACTTCTATTAATTTTTTACCGCATTTTGTTTCATCCCAACTATTGATGAACAATATGCCCAATTTACGATATTTAAATATTGATAGTATAAAATTCGCTCACGATCCCCATCTTCTGGTCGGTTTTATTTTAAGCATTAATAATTGCCCACATGCTTCCTCATCGTTAACTACTTTTCTTGAACGTATTCATACTGTTACATGGGATAATTACGATGGCACCCGCGAGTATGATACCAATTCCAGTATTTCCATTAGTGCAACTTCCGACAGTATTGTTGTATTTCCTGCTTTTAATGCGCTTGTTTACAGGATGGATTTTTCATATAACCCAATACATCGATTGACTACACAACCGCTCTTGCCAGGACCTCTTCTCTATCCTCAATACCCTTTAGATGGTGGTGGGCTCCTGTATTTTTCGCATTGCTTAATAGATAGTTTAAATCCTCTTTTCTTTCGTCAGGGACCTAACCACTTTTGGCCCATGGAAGCATTGGATCTTAGCTATAACAATTTTACTACTATTAATTGGTTGCCCTGGCTTGGGCTCATTCCTCAAATTTCGGCAGGTGAATTAGATTTGTCAAATAATCAAATCACCGATATTCAGGTACCCATTGACGCTGTGTATGCACACCTGGAGAATAATCAAATCAACTGTCTTCCATATCTATTGGAAGTAGAGCGTCTATGGATTTCTGGAAACCCAATTAATTGTTTGCCTAATATACCTACGAACATATTTCAATGCGACCAAAGCCTCTCCGTCTGTACTTCCGGTAACAGCAACGGCTGCCCTGTTTATTCGCAACCCGGTGGTATGGTATTTAACGACCTGAACCAAAATGGTGTTAAAGATATTGGAGAGGATAGCCTCAGCGGCTATTATGTAAAGATGGATTCGGTGAATGCTATCCACGTTTCGGATAACACAGGGCATTACATTTTTCAATGCGAGCCT
>JAQBNQ010000056.1 GCA_028288545.1 Bacteroidota bacterium | reverse complement strand
CCAGAGAAAGTTCTTTGCCAGCAGGTTGGTTACTGAACGCGATTTTATAGCCGAGTATATGTTTGACGATGTAGGGCAGCGTATAAGCAATGATGCCTTTATCATGAATTTTTTTGATAACCCGGTTGTTTCGAAAAAGGAAATAAATGCAAGGCTCAGTTCGCTTTACCTGTCGGGGTATTTCAATAAATACGATGTTAAGGTTTATGCCTATGATAAACATGGATATGGCCTTAAGAACAGGGATACGGTTTCGTTAAAGCATTTTTACGGCATGGTGGACCAGGATACTATGGAAATGCAAAAGTTGTATTACGTAAATGATACTACTCAAAACTATTCCTATTACTCCTTTATTAAGTTTGAAGAAGACTCGGAATATATTGGTGAACTTGTAATGCACCTGATACCCAAGGTGTACTATGGCCAAAACGTATATCCGGAGTTGCTACTTGGTGAGAACGTTTCATCACAGGCGGACGAGGGTAAGTATAATTACGCCATTTACCGCCACGATAAACTGGTGATTCAGCATGGGGACTTTCCTTATACCTATTACTGGAGCAAGGATCTTCAGTTTGGCAACGACCAATACGCCTTTGTTGATGCCGGTGATTGGGAACATATTGTTTACCGGTTTAATAATGACATGAAAGTGATTGTAACAGAAAAGCACGAGGGACTTTTTGAACCGGTTGCCACTTTCTCCTATTTCTTCTCCTTCTATTTTATTGCCGTGGTACTGGCGCTGTTGCTGGCAAAGTTTGCCAAATACGAACGACCGGAAGCCGACCTGTTGAACAGTTTCTCTTTTTCGTTCCGTACCCGCATCAATTATTCTATGCTTATAATGATCGTTATTTCTTTCATTATTATAGGCTTTATTACCATTGGCTTTTTTAGAAAACAGTACGACAATTTTTACAGCGACCGACTGTTGCGCAAGGAGAAGGTATTACATGCCAGCCTGGAGTATTTCATCCAGCAAAATGCAACGGGTGACGAAACCTTGCTAAGCGATCGTTTGAATAACGCCCTGAATTTTGAGGTGGCGAGACTGGCCGAGATAAATGACATTGATATTAATATTTACGACGAAGAGGGAAACCTGGAAGTAGCATCGCAACCCGCTATTTACGATAAGGGGCTTATTTCTAAAAAAATGAACCCGGATGCTTTTTTTGAATTGTCAGGCAGTAAGGGGGCCCAGGTTACTGAACAGGAAAACGTTGGTGAATTGAAATACCTGGCAACTTATGCGCCAATACGCAATAGTGCAGGTAATGCCATCGCCTACCTGGGCATTCCGTATTTCGAGCGCTCGAAAAATATAAATGATGAGGTTTCTTCTTTCCTTGTAGCGCTTATGAATGTGTATGTGTTTCTACTGATATGTGCGGCCATTGTAGCCTATTTTGTATCCAACTCTATAACACGTCCGCTTACTATTATTAGCGAGAAGCTTAGGATTTTGAATCTGAATAAAAAGAACGAGCCGATTGAATGGAAAAGCAAGGATGAAATAGGAGTGCTGATAGGCGAGTATAATAAGATGATAAAGGAGTTGGAGCAAAGTGCCTATAAACTTGCCCGAAGCGAACGCGAAAGCGCATGGCGCGAAATGGCCAAGCAAATAGCCCATGAGATAAAGAACCCGCTTACACCCATGAAGCTAAGCATTCAATACCTGCAGAGAGCTATTGACGATGGTAACCCGAATATTAACGAGTTGGCTAAAAAAGTAGCCCGTACCCTAGAGGAACAAATAGAAAATCTTTCGTCTATAGCAACGGCCTTTGCCTCATTTGCAAAAATGCCGAAGGCTCATAACGAGATCATTAATTTAAATGATTTGCTTAAATCAATAACGGATCTGTTTAACCGCGAGGAGAACATTACCGTTACTTTTATCAGCGAGTCAGATGCCCCGCTTGTTTTTGCCGATAAGAACCAACTGGTAAGTGTTTTCAATAACCTGGTTAAAAATGCCATTCAAAGTATACCTGAAAACCGGAAGGGATTTGTAGATGCGCACATTAAACAGGAGGATGAATGGATCATTGTTACTGTTAGCGACAATGGCAATGGAATACCTTCCGGCAATTACGAAAAGGTGTTTGTACCGAATTTTACTACAAAGTCTTCCGGCACGGGCCTTGGTCTGGCCATTTCCAAACAAATTGTTGAGGGAGCAGGAGGTAAGATATGGTTTGAGTCTGCCGAGAACGTAGGGACCAGCTTTTTTGTTAAATTAAAAAGAAGTGAAAATGTATAAACTGGTTTATTACATTTGCTTTATCTGATGCGGATTTTTATATCTATATCGCTCGTAGTCATTTTGTTCCTGAATCTGTTTGGGTTCTATCTTTCGTTTTTCCTGAAGCAGGATTGTCTAAAAAGGGAAATGTCTGCTATCATTAAAACTGAAAGTGCTGATAATCTGAAGATACTATCATTTACTGCAGATCAGTTTAAACAACTGCGCTGGACGGAAGAGAATAAAGAAGTAAATGTTAATGGTGTGATGTATGATGTTGCCCGGGTTGAAATGGTTGGTAATTCAGTAAACCTTTATGTTGAAGGTGATGCCACCGAAACAGACCTTATTGCAGGGTTTATTAATAATGTGCAACAGCCTGAGCGTGATCAGGCAAACTCACCCGCAAAACTTTTGTTAGAACATTTTTTAAAGGAATTTACTACTGTCGGCTATTTAAGTTTCTATTCTCCATCCACTGAAATGACTAGGGTAATACCAGGAGTTCCTGTTTTTACGTCCGCTTTAATTGACCGCCTCCAATCCCCACCACCTAGGTTTACAGCCTAAGCTTTTCTTGTCCTTTATTTTTTTGGGCAGTTACACCTTCGTGTAGGTGTTTACCATTGTTTTCGCAATCGGTCAAAATCATTTATGTTTTCAGGTATTAATTTTAATAAGGTAGTAAGCTACTTCATAGTATTGTTTGGGACTCTTTTGACCCTTAAGGCCTCGGCCCAGGATAGTACCGTGCATGAACTTCACGAAGTGATTGTTACGGGGTTTAAGGAGGAGAAAGGGCTTGAGACTTCTACCAATATTACTTCCATAAGTTCGGCAGATATGAGGCTTAAAGGGGCTTACAACATATCTGCAGGTCTTGCCACCTTACCGGGTATAAGCCAATTAACAACGGGACTTGCAATTTCAAAACCCGTTATCAGGGGTTTGTATGGCAACAGGCTATTAACACTTATTTCGGGTTTACGCTTTGATAACCAGCAGTGGCAGGATGAACATGGCCTTGGTTTAAGTGATATAGGCGTAGACCGGGTAGAAGTTATTAAAGGACCGCTAAGCATTTTATACGGAAGTGATGCGGTAGGGGGTATATTAAATGTTATTGAGGAGAACCCTTCCCCAGATGGTAAGATAATTCTGGACTTGAACACCACAGTGCATTCTAACACCCTGGGTACTGCTACTGATATTGGCATAAAAGGAAACCGCGATAATAAATGGTGGAGAGTAAGAGCCGGATTTGAATCGGAAGGAGACTACTCGCAGGGCGGTAAATATTCCAGCCCTGATAGTGCAAGGGTGCGCGATTCAAGGTCTGATGCGTATTATGTAAAGGCTACTTACGGTTTTGTAAAGGGCAACTGGAAGTCGGAAAACAATTATGACGGTTCACTGAATGATTTTGGCTTTATGCTTCCGGATGTTATCGCCACTTTACCTAATGATGCCCGTTGGAGTCGCAGTTTGAAGGGGCCTCACCACAGCGTTATCTTCAATATCCTGTCTTCTCAAAATACCATCACCCTTAAAAGTTCTATCCTCAAATTTAATGTAGGCATTCAATCCAACAGCAGGAGAGAGGATGAAGGAGGTGGTAAAATAAGCCTGAACATGTTACTTACAACAGGGCTTTATAACCTGCAATGGATAAAGGCCTTGTCGGACAAGGTTGAAATGATCATCAGCAACAGTTCAAGTTTTGAAAACAACGTAAACTTCGGATCGCGGGTGATCATTCCGGATGCTTATATTTTTGAAACTGCGGCGTCTGGTTTTTTCAAATTTCACCTGGGCAAAGTAATTATTGAAACCGGTGCCGGTATTAACGAAAAATGGATAAAGAGCCTGCTTACGGTTGGTGTTAATACACCGGATAGAAGCATTCAGCCGTTTTCGAAGAACTGGATAACGGGCAACGGAATGCTGGGCTTAACATATAATCCCACGGATCACTTTAATGTAAAATTGAACGCTGCCACTGGTTTCAGGGCGCCCAACCTGGCCGAACTTGCGTCCAATGGCTTACACGAAGGGATTTTCCATTATGAATTGGGAGACCCTAACATGAAAACCGAACAGAACATTAATGTAGACCTTTCGCTGAACTACACCGACCCATGGTTTGGCGTTTCTGTGTCTGCTTATAACAACAAGTTCTTCAACTACATTTATTTGCAACCCATCAATCGTGATTTCTACGGCTTTCCGTGGTACGATTACATGCAACAGGACGCTGATCTTTATGGATCAGAAGCCGAAATTGAATTTACTCCGCAGGATAAGGCAAGAGGATTCTCTTTAGCAGGTAACTTTGCAACCATCATCGGTAAAACGAAAGACGGCCATTACCTGCCTTATATACCTGCCACCAAAATTGGCGGCACAGTCAGATACGAGCATGATATTAAACGCGTAGTTAAGCAGGCATTTGTTTCGCTTGGATTTAATTATGTTTTTGCTCAAAACAGTCCCGCCCCGCTTGAGACCCCTACACCTGCCTATCATTTATTGAACGCCTCAATCGGGGCAAAATTTGTTCTAAAAAGAACAGTATTGAATGTGAGTGTTACAGGTAATAACCTCTTAAACGCAAAATATTACGATCATCTTTCGCGGTTTAAAAACTATGGTATTTACGACATAGGCCGCGACATAGTTTTGAATGTCGGAATACCCATTTCCTTTAATTATTTAACCAAAACCAATAAAAACCAAAACCAATGAAAATAGTAATGCTTTCTACGTTTGCCGTTGAAGTAGCAATGGTCCTTATTTTAAACCTTGCATCTTGCGATAAAGACAAGGGAACCCCTCCTAACATTGCATTTATCAATACAG
>JAQBNQ010000031.1 GCA_028288545.1 Bacteroidota bacterium | reverse complement strand
GTTCATCGAGCTGATTAAAAAATATGTTGAGGACAACGACATTGAACGCCCATTTGATTTTGTAGTAAAAAGCGTTGCCAACAAAAGCGGCGATAAGGTGCGCATCATCCAGGCAATTGATAAGCGTATCAGTATTGACGAAATAGCTAAAATGCTGAACATGAAACGCGGTGTTTTAATTGACGAAATTGAAACCATCGTCAACAGCGGCACCAAGGTGAATATTGATTACTACCTCAACGACATTTTGGATGAAGAGCTAATCGGCTACATCTACGACTACTTCCGCACTGCCGAAACCGATAGCATAGACACTGCCTTTGAAGAATTTAAAGGTGATGATGTTGAACCGGAGAATATACATTTGGTGAGGATTAAGTTTATGAGTGAACTTGCCAATTAGTGAATTGGGCGATTAGCGAATTAGTGAATGGAATACAAAACCCCGCGCATCTTGAGATGCCGGGGTTTTTTGTTGCATAATTATAACTGAAACACTACCCTTTCCATTCGGGCAGTGTTGTTTCTTTCATGTGCATTAAATACCTTCACTCCCTCACCAGATCCCCAAACTTATATGAACCGCATAATCCACTTCGAAATCCATGCAAAAAACCAGGATGCCATGCAAAAATTTTACCAGCAGGTTTTCGACTGGGACATAAAAGACATGGGTCCGCAAATGGGTAACTACCGCTTAATAACCACCGGCGATAAAGAACCGGGCATTAACGGCGGCATGAACCCGCGCCGCGGCGAAGTACCCGTTGAAGGACAAGCAGTAAATGCATTTGTATGCACTGTTCAGGTAGATGATTTGGACGCCTCCATGGAAAAAGTAAAAAAAGCCGGCGGCACCATCGCCCTCGATAAAATGGACGTACCCGGTGTAGGCAAACTCGCCTACGGCAAAGACCTGGATGGTAACATATTTGGAATGTTACAGCCCGTATAGTACTACTGGCCTTAAAGAAATCCGCTAAGAAAATCATCATGCCTCTCCCTACTGTTACGGCCAGTATCACATATTATCATAACCAATCATAAAAATCATAATAAATCAGCCTGCCCGTTCCGTTCAGGCGGGCGTTCTGTTTTTAGCGATCGTTGGTAATATTGTATAACTGCGCTACATCACCCTAATTCCGCGTCATTTTCGGCAGCTACCGTGCACAATCCAACAAAAACCCGCTCCCCGTTTTTATGCAAAGTTGAATAATGGTTTACTTTTAAGGGCATGAGACGCGCCCCCCGTATCATATGCTTTTTTTTCTGTTGCTTATTTATTGGCAATTCGTTATTGGCTCAATTGGCCGGGCTAAAGCATTACGGCGTTAAAGAAGGCCTGCCTGCTTCCACCGTTTACGCCATTACGCAAGACCTTGACGGATTTATCTGGTTTGGCACCGAAGCCGGCCTGGTGCGTTTTGATGGGGCAGAATTTAAAACATACAGCACTAAAGATGGCCTGCCCGATAATGAAATTTTAGGCCTGTGTACGGATTCAACAGGAAGGCTATGGATAACCTCCTACAATAAAAACTTAAGCTATATAAAAAACGGCCAGGTGTTCACCGCAAAAAATGATACGCTGCTTAAAACCCTGTCTAATTTGCCCACCGAGGATTTTATAAGCTTTATTCCCGGCCGAAAAAACCGTTGTTGGTTTTATGCCAGGAAACTGGTTAGGGTTTCGGGTAATCAGGTCCACGAATTCCCGGGGTTTGCCAGCCAGGAGCAAATACGTTGGATAGAAGATATAAGCGATGGTAACTTTAATGTTTATACCCTCAATAATATTTATCAGTTCAGGCGCGACTCACTGGTTGCCACCTACGTTATTGCTGCAAACCCACAA
Organism: Bacteroidota bacterium; assembly: GCA_028288545.1. Taxonomy (GTDB): domain Bacteria; phylum Bacteroidota; class Bacteroidia; order Chitinophagales; family LD1; genus Bog-950. Next base: position 9,430 of record JAQBNQ010000031.1, on the reverse strand, counting down.
AACCAAAGCTCTTTCGGAATGTGGCAAAACAATATTTATGTTTTTATCCGCGACAGTATAAAGATATATAAGCGCCTACCCAATTACACTTTCAGTTTAATAAAAACACTGGGTGTAAAAGGAAACTCATTTAGTCAAAACTCCAATTCTTCACAGGGCAATAACCTGATATGGATAAAAAACAGGCTGTTTGTATCTGCCGTCAACCTTGGCGTTTATCTGATAGATGATCCTCTTGGACCAAACCCCGTCATTTCTCTTATTCCCAATCATTCAAAAACGCTTTTTAAGGACCGGGATAACAATGTCTGGGTCGCTACGGCAGACAACGGAGTGTTCTTTTATCACCCCGAAAACTCCCTCACCATTGACCACAACGCCGGTCTGAATGATGAAAACGCAGGATGTATTTGTGTTGATGATTCGGATAGGATATGGATAGGTGACTCCAAAGGCGCTATCCAGTGTTTCCATCATAACCATATTGAAGGTACCGCCGTCAAAAGCAGCTTATCTTCTTTTAGCAAATCGCGGAAAATAATTTATTACAACGGCTTCATTTATTTTATCAGCGATGCCGGTTTTTTTATTTATGATCCCACTCGCAGGATTCTGTTGTCAGAAAATAACTACACGCCTAATAAGTCAATGATCATTTCGGCAAAGCGCAATAAAGTGGTGCTTGGGGCGGTGTCAGGCATTGCATTTGCGAGTAAAACAGCGCCCTTTGATTTTACAGAAATAAACGTGCACCAAAGGGTTACTGCTTTGTGTGAGGACCAATCCGGTATTCTGTATTGTGGTGGCATTAACGGCCTGTATATTTGGGAAGACTCCATGCGCTTTATAGGTTATAGTAACGAATTGCTTAAAAAAAGGATTACTTGCATGGCCGTATCTGTCGAAAACATTATTTGGATAGCTACCTCATCTAATGGAATAATCGGCTATAAAAACGGCAAGGTAATTGCGAATATTAATCACGAATCTGACCGGTCTTTTTCCGGCGTTATGTGCCGTTCGGTATTTGTAGACGGTAAAAATAATTTATGGGTAGCTACCAACAAAGGCATCAACAAGATTGAATACACACTTAAAGCCGATTCGGTTATTATAAAAAGTATAAGCCCTTTCAACACCGCCGATGGACTTGCCGACGATGACGTGAACGATGTGTATGTGCGCGATTCATTCGTTTATGCTGCTACTGCAAAAGGTGTTTCGGTGTTTAATTTTTACAATGCAACCACCGGTACCGCTCCACAGGTCTATATTACCGGAGTTGCTATTAACAATGTAGACACCCCGGTAAGAATGAACTACACCTTCCCTTACTCGCAAAACAATATCACCATCCGGTTTACCGGTTTATCCTTTGTAAACAATGGGGAAATAGACTACCGGTACAAGTTGATAGGTTCCGACGATAACTGGGCATATACCAACGCAAACAAGGTTGAATTAAAATCGCTGCGCGATGGCGACTATACTTTTGTGGTAGAAGCCCTGGATAGATCGGGTCGCGCTTCGGCTAATCCGGCAAGTATTGGTTTTAGGATAACGCCGCCTTTTTATTTGCATTGGTGGTTTATGCTTATGGCCGGTTCGGTTTTTGCCTTTATCATCTATATTACAACGCGCTGGTGGTTTTTCCGGAAGCAAAAAAACGAACGGACCCTAAGCGGGCTTAAGGATAAAATAGCAGGACTTGAACAGCAGGCGCTTCGCTCGCAAATGAATCCGCATTTTATTTTTAATAGCCTTACTGCTATTCAGCATTATATAAATTCCGAGGATGCTGAATCAGCAAATAAATATTTGATCAGCTTTTCAAAACTGGTAAGAAAAACACTCGATAACTCCGAAAGCAATGTTATTTCTATTGACAGCGAAATTCAATACCTCGAGAATTACATTCAGTTGGAGCAAATGCGCTTTAACGGAAAATTTTCATATGCCATCACCTGCGCAGCCGAAATTGACAAGCCTCATATTTATATTCCGGTAATGTTAACGCAGCCGTTTATCGAAAACGCAATCCGTCATGGCCTGCGCTATAAAAAGGAGAATGATGGTGCCTTGTCCATTTCTTTTTCAAAACGGAATAATTTTTTGGTGTGTGAAATTGAAGATAACGGTGTGGGCAGGGAAATGTCGGCTTTATTAAAAACAGATATGCATATTGAGTATCAGTCTAAGGGCATGAAAATATCCAACGACCGTATTGAGGCGATGAACAATATGAACGCCGGAAAAAAAATGAAGATTGAAATAATTGACAAGAAAAATGCCGGCGGACAAGGCGAAGGAACGCTGGTAATATTATATTTCGAACAAAATCCCCCCAAATGATATCAGCCGTATTGATTGACGACGAACCCCTGGTTATTAAGACCCTTGAAGCCATGTTGAAAAAGCATTGCCCCGAGGTAAATATTTGCGGAACCGCCGATTCGGCCAGTTCCGGTAAACAGTTGATAGAATCTGTAAAACCCGAATTGGTTTTCCTGGACATTGAAATGCCCTTCGGCAATGGGTTTGACCTGCTCAAAAGTTTCAGCCGTATTTTTTTTGAAGTGATCTTTGTAACTGCTTTCGACAGGTACGCACTTAACGCCTTTAAATACTCGGCTGTTGATTATGTTTTGAAACCCATTGATAAGGAAGAATTGAAAACTGCAGTAGTAAAGGCAGATAAAGCCATAAAATTGCGTGACGAAAAAAAGAACATTGCAGTTTTGATAGAGGCTTTAAATAAAAAAGCCGGCGATCCTTTAAAGATAGCGTTGCCTACTATGGAGGGCTTGATATTTGTGCTGATTGATAATATCGTTTACTGTAAGTCTGACGGCAATTACACAAAATTTCATTTTAAAGACGGCAGCAGCTACCTGGTATCGCGCCAATTAAATGAATACGACAAAGCACTTCCCGAAAATACTTTCTTCCGGGTACATAACGAGTATATCGTAAACCTGAATCATGTAAGTAAATATTTGAAAGGACGCGGCGGCCAGATCATTTTAGAAACCGGTGAGCCTATCAATGTTTCCGTTCGCAAAAAGGATGAATTTCTGAAAAAGGTATTTCAGTTGAATAAATAGACGCTGACAATTTCCTGCTGTACTATCAAAAAAATCCCGGCCATTTGCATGGCCGGGACTCCTTTCTTAAAACTGATCCAACTTATTGTTTTATCAGCTTATCAACCTGGATAGTGTTACCCATGATCATTCTCAATTGATAAAATCCCCTTGGTAAGTTCGAAATGTTCATATAAACATTGGTAAGGCCTTTATGAATATCCGTAACAGGTCTTTCTGCCACTAGATGGCCCATCAGGTCTATTACTTCAATTTTAGCAGTGGCGGCTTCGTCGTAGCTTGTAATTTCCACCAGGAATTTTCCACCGGTAGGGTTGGGATAGGATTTAAAGCTTCCCATCTTTTCACCGGCATTCATCCAAATGGTTTCGCACACTTTAAATTCGCACGGCACTTTTCCACCCATCCATCTTACCGAGTATATCTCATCCAGGCAAATGGTATAATAACCACTGGATGGTACAGTATCTGAAAGTATCGTGCCTGTCCGGGTATATCCCGAAGTGGCACTGCTAACGCTCCACGTAGTTTTGTCAATATTTATAATATAGCTGCCATAAGATCCTCCGGCATATGACGGTATAAAAGTATATATTCCATTTGCAGAATCCTCCTCAACAATGTTAAAGGTGGCCAGGCTGCATGGGCTTATATCTGCTTTAAGGCAAATTGTATCAACACAGCAACAGTTCGCCGAATCTTTTAGCGACCAAACAATATAGGCGCAGGCAAGGTGCCAGCCGTCGTCCAGTCTTTCAGTAACCGGTGCACCGTTGTTAACTATCGTATCGCCATTATCAAATATCCAGGTAATTGAAGTAGGCGCTGTACCGTAGAAAGTAAAATGGGCAACATGATAATCTGTTGAATCCAGCGTATAGCCAACGGAATCTGTTTCCCGCATAACGTTACAGATGTCAATGGCAACGGAGTCGCAAACCGTTTCATAACAACAGAGGCTTGTTCCGTTTCCTTTAGGTGTTATGTAAGCCGCTGTCATGCAAATATCCTGGATCCCGCCTTTTGTAAAGGTGTAGGTAAATGTATCCGTTCCGGTTGTTTGCATAACCTGTGTATTATCATAATACCATTCTAAAAAATTCGGCGTAGGGAAACCGGTGCTCCAAAACTGGTAGGTCATAGGTCCGGTTTGTTGCGACATCATTGTAGGGGCATAGCCTTTACAATTACATCTTTTTATGGTTGGATCTGCAGTGGCTGTATCTGTGCATGGTATCGTTCCGCTGTCGGGATACGCGCTGTAAACCACAAACACCAAATGATGGGTACCTACGTCGGTATCTGTAAGAGTAATCAGCATATTGGCAAATGAATCAATCGGGGCAATGGGCGATGTATCGCCATCGACAGTAAACTGGCCATAGGGCCCTCCTGAGAGGTTAAGATAAAACTTAGACCCAACACAAAAGGAGGTGTCGGAAAAATCAATGTGTGCAGTTGGTTTCACGCAACAATTAGGACTTAGCCCAACATGTACCGAATCTACACTAACACAATTGCTGTCCTTAACGGTAAGAATATACATACCTGTATCTGCTATTTTAAATGGATATATAAACGGATTTTGCTCCATAGATGAAAAACCATTGGGTCCGGTCCAGGAGTACACCCCGCCCTTTAAACTGTCTGCAAAAAACTTTAATGTATCTCCTAAACAGATAGGACCGGTGCTTCGTGGTGCAATGTCTAAACTGCCAAAGTTGGAAAAGGAACCAAATAAACCAGTGGCATTAAATCCGCTTCCGGGTTTTAATTTCCCAGTTACTACACCCATCGTAAAGGGGACCGGATTTTTGACGATAATCGCGTCGCCCATGTGTAATATGTTGGTGTCAACTTTCAATCTAGCGGCTTTCCAATTGGTACCGGAAGGAGCACCAGGCACTGCGGTAAAAACTGCCGTACCGGGAAGTCCCGATATTGGAGCGCCACCATTAAGAGAATAGGAAAAAGTGAGATCTCCTCCGTTGGTAGATAACAGGAAATAACCTCCCGCATCGCTAGTAACGGGGGTTCTTACATATGCTACAGAGGTAGAGCCATTGCAGCTAACAGGAGGCAATAAGTTCCATCCCGGTTCCGAAATCATTCCAGACATTTGGGAAAGATATATATCCTGATCTGCCTGGATATAGGTAGAGATCTGGGTAGTGTCAAGGTTATATTGAAGTGTAGTTCCCATTCCCACTATCGTAGTGTCATGAACCCAATTATCCCTTGTAATTTTGGTAATAGGTTGAGTGGTCAGTACAAAAAGTTTTTCCGCACTATCGGTCAAACCTCCTCGCACAGCCACGTAATCCCTGCCTATCTTGGTAATTGGTATTATCTGGTCGCCGCCTGCATCATATGCTGTGGTGCCGCCCCAATTAGACGCAGCATCCATCATATCATCCGTCACGGTTATCGCTATCGGCTTATCTGCGTTCACACTTGAGCCATCCAGTTGTTGATTTGCTGCCTGGCTTAAATCTTTGGCTGAATATGTTTGCCCCTTCATTAATAAAACAGGAAATATCATTGTCGCAGAGTGACCAACAATGTTTTGTTTAGGTTTAATGTACACAGTTGTATTGTCCTCTGTAGCAACAATGTCAAATGAATTGGTTGAAGTGACCCCACTCCAATTGGCCAAATAATTTTGACTTGGAATGAAGAAATCTTTGCCCAAAGCGTTTTTTCCTTTCAAGGGCCATATATTTCCGTTTTCCGGACATGCCAGTTCGTAATACACCGAAATGGCTTCCGTTGCCACGATATGAAGTCCCCGGTCTAATATGGCGTCTGCCGGCGAGTCGCACAGGTTAATCAGATAGGTTGATAGATCAACCGTAACAGTTGATCCGGCTGATACATTTACAACCTGGGTGGGAAATGTCGAACCGGGCGCGGGCGCAGAAATAGTAACTGTGGCAGACTGGTCATAGGCCGTGATACGCAAATAAACAGGTGCATCCAAATGAACGCTCCACGAATAAAGATGTGATATTTTAGGTACGGCAAACCAAAAATCCCTGTCGCGCTGCGCAAAAACGCTGCTACAACATATAAGCAGCAGTAGCATCAGCAATTTGTTTTTCAAATACAATTTTTTCATGGCTTAAATAGTTTAATGTTTAAATAATTGGTTCGGCAATAAAACGAGATGATTGATTTTGACCGATCTAGTCAGGGGGTACGTGTTTTTCATAGCATGGGGTTTATGTTGAAAAAAATCAGATTCTGGTATATCCTGATAATAAAATTAGAGATTACCGGTGCCCTAAAAACCGGACCGTATAAGTGTGCGCAGGTATTGTATAAGCGTGTGAGTATTACATTTTGCTGTACACGCAATAGCGGTTCCGGATATATCAGGACAATTGATGTGGAAGAGGGAAGGGCATTAAATAATGAATTCTGCGAAGCGTGGATACAATCAAAAGCAACTAAAGCAAATGCTGGGCCTTAAAATTAATAAGCCTTGCTTATCTCAAGTCCCAAAGCTTTTTCAATGGCTTTCTTGCCCTTGTCAGATATCTGTGTGTTTTTCGTAAGCCGCAATTCTTTAAGGCCCTTCATTTTCAAAAGATGCTCAACAGATTTTTCTGTTATTTGCTTGCTGCCCAATTGCAGGCTTGTAAGTTTCTTAAGCCCTGTTAAAAGCGCAATGCCTTCGTCGCTGACTTTTGTAGACGAGATATTCAGATTCTTTAAATTTTCTAAGCCGGCTATGATTTTCATTGCATTATCGTCAACCTGTGTGTTCGCCAGGCCGAGCCTGCTTAATTTTTTATGGCCACTTAAGTAGCTAAGTGATTTCACTTTAGTCATAAAGCCGCTTAAATCCTCCAGGTCACTACCGTGCTCTAAAAAAGCGAGGCACTTATCATCAATATTGGTTCCACCACAGCTAAGGCTTTTTAGCTTAGGCAACTTTAATTGCGCTATGGCCCCAAACGCAGTTTTATCAATTTCGTTTATTTGAAAAGACAATGACTCCAGGTTGCCAAATGCACTCACTGCTTCAAAGGTTTCTTTCGGCAGCAGCACATTTCTTCCTTTCTCATTTACAAAATCTGCTTTGGGCAGACCATTTGTATTAGTGGCTATCTCTCTAAAGTCTAATTCCTTTAATCCCATTTTGTTGGGTAAATACTGAATGCCCCAACCCAAAATTTCCGAATTGCCCGCAATCACCAATTTTTCAAGGTTCTTTAAATTTTTTAAATACGCAAAACCATCATCGCGTATATCACTTACGTGAATGCTCAACTCTTTTAAGTTGACAAAAGTTCCGATCAGTTCTAAATTTCTGTTGTGCAAATAGTTTGTTGCCACACCTCCCATCATATTTGCGATTGGCTTCAATGATTGAAGGCGGTTGTAAGTACTTGATGTGTGCTCAGTTATCTCAAGGTACAAAGTCTCCAGCGACTTTAATTTCGGAAGACTTTTTATCACATCTTCGTCAATTCCCTGCGCTTTAATCACCTTCACCTGTGGGCATTTTTTGAGTATGTATTTAAACGCGTCCCTGTTTAAATCCTGGTAGTGGATGTCTACCAGGTCATTCATAAAAACAAACCAATCCTTTATCTCAAATGCATCTTCGTCAGCATCTGTGTCATCCGCAACTCCATCTCCGCTATTTTCCTTCTCATAACTTTTATAGTCCTTTAAGTTTTCCGAAACCTCTGTTTTAAGGATACCCACGTTGCCACTGCTTATGGCTTTTTGCAATAACTCAATGCGGTTGTTTAAATACCCAACCAGTTCTAGTGTAAGTTTGTTGGGCTTGCGTTTAAACGAATCAGATGCAGGTGGTCCGAATTCTTCTTTGGTGTAATTCCCTCGTATCATTTCGGCAATACGTTCATAATCCATATACGAGTCTTTCTTTTCAGGTACTCTTTCAAACGCCCATAGTATCGCCGTTAATAATTCGGGCTCGTCATACCGATCGTAATCTCCGCTAAGGTTAAGGCTGTATATGTCGTCAAGCGTTTTAGCATTGTTTAGTTTATCAATTGCCACAGGGAGCTGGTTAAAATATATATCACATTGCGGCGATCTTGCTGTGGTTTCTTTTGCCGGTTTTTCATCCCTATGTTCTTCCTTATGGTTTATGTCATTCAAAAATTCTTCAAAGTCAGGAGCTCCGGCAATGGCGTTTTTTACTGCCTTCAACGCATCCTTCGGAATCTCAACCTTAAAATTTTCCTCAACCCACTTCAGCATTTTCTTTAGGGGCTTAACCTTTCCGGCTTCATGATGAAGTAAAGCATAGGGATCATGTCCAAGCGCTATCAAGGCCATAAACCCGCCAATGTTTGAAGCGATAACGCCTGTTTCACCTTCAGAGCCAAAGCAAACGATGGGGCTCTCTTTCCAATCTCTATTGTCATACAACCAAATGGCAAAGTATGATCCAGTGCCATCCTGTGCAAATCCTTTAAACTGCCTATCTACATCAGGCAAAGGCTTCCTGAACCAGGTAGTTGCAATATTCTCTTCGACCTTATTTAAAAACTCAATATCAATTTCCGAATCGTTCAACTCATCGGCAAATGGTTGCTCGTAAATGGTTTCAATTATTTCTAACAGGCTTTTATACATGGCATGGTGTTAAACAGAAAATACAAATGCGATATTTTGATAATCACAAATAAAACCAAAATTAATTGCCTGCCAATTTCTGTGAAACAGATATTTATAGCGGATGATTTAGAAAGTAGATAACGGTAAAGCAAACTATCATGCAAAGCGAGGAAACGATGGTCATACGCATGGAATGTTTAAAATCGGCAAAAGCCCTGTTGCGTAATGTTATTGCAAACCAGTACAGAAAATAAGCCGTTACGGGGAGCAGGCAAATATTGAAGAGTAGGAAATGTTGGAGGCTGTAAAAATTGATGAAATAATAAAAAGCAAGTGCAGTTCCTATTATAAATAAGGAAGCGGAAAAAATAAAAGTACCCAACACTCCTAGTTTGTAACTGATGGTATGGTCACCACGGGCACTGTCCTCTTCATGCTGGTATATTTGCGTAAGCGGATAGAAGCCGCCAATTAATAGAGAAGCGAGCATCATACACTGAATATTTTTAGGGTCGAACCAATCCGGGTTAAATCTGTTCTCGCAACACATGTTAACCATCAAAAAGGTGTAAGCCCCCTGAAAAATGATGACCACGAGCCAGCTTAGCACAGCATATTTTTTTAGACGTATTTTTTTCCAGCTATAAGCCTTAGAAACAAGCACGTATAAGAGCATCAAGAGGGGCAGCCAAATATTTATAATGAAGCATAGAAGCAGCCCGGCG
>JAQBNQ010000639.1 GCA_028288545.1 Bacteroidota bacterium | reverse complement strand
GGCAAAGTGAAGCTCTCGGCGCTGATAAAGGCGAAACTCAACGACCGAGTAGATGTGTTCATCGCAAAAGCTGAATAACGGGATTTTCTTAATCTTTGTATAAATACTAATTGAATGGAAGATTTCGACAAACTTTGGAACTATTCCGATCCAGCCGGTACCGAGGTAAAATTCAAAGAAGTTTTAAAGGATTTATCTCCCGAAAAAGACCGCTCGGCATTTTTGCAATTGCAAACCCAAATTGCCCGCACTTATGGTTTACGCTATTTATTTGACGAGGCCCAGGCCCTGCTTAATGAGGTAGAACAACAACTACCTGCGGTGCATGAACTTGCCCACGTTCGTTATCACCTGGAAAGAGGAAGAACTTTTAATTCCGCCCATAAAACGGAGGATGCAACTATCCATTTTAAACAGGCAAAGGAAATTGCTGAGCAACTGGCGGAAGATTTCTATAGCATCGATGCAATACATATGTTGGCCATTGCAGCCCCGCTTGAAGAATCAATTCGCCTAAACGAAGCAGGAATTATTTTGGCTGAAAGTTCAAAAAATGAACGTGCTAAAAACTGGCTTGGCCCCTTTTACAATAACCTGGGATGGAGCTACTTTGACAGTGGACAATACGAAAAGGCCCTTAGCGTATTTCTGCGCTCACTAAAATGGAGAGAAGATAAAAAGTCAGAACAGGGGATATTTATTGCAAAATGGGCGGTTGCAAGGGCCTTACGCGCCCTAAACAGGTTGGATGACGCCCTTAAGATTCAATTAGGTCTGTTCGAAGAGTCTGTAAGCATTGCTAAGCCTGATGGTTTTGTGCATGAAGAATTGGGAGAACTCTTTTTGCTTAAAAATGATAAACTGAAATCCTCCTTCCACTTCGAAAAAGCTTATGGCCTTTTATCCGAAGATAAATACCTGCAGCAGAACGAAAAGGACCGACTGGAGCGAATTCAAAAGCTGGCACATCAGTAGGGTTATTCTACCACTACTTTTCTACACAAACTGCCCTGTTCAGTCGTAATTTTTACAAGATAGATTCCGGCCGGAGTTTCATGCATATCCCAGGATTGTCGAAACTCAGTTGAAGCGCTTTTCTGCGCAACCAGGTTTCTCAATAACTTTCCATCCACGGAATACAGGTCAATGCTTAAATCGCCAATCTGAGGCACCTCAAAAGAAAGATTAAGAACGCCCTCTGTCGGATTGGGCCCCAAGTTTAGATTTTTCAGGTCTACTCCTTTAATCCCGGTATTCAATGCATGAATAACGGTCAGTCCCTTATAAACGGTATCGTTGGTATTCTGGTCGTTGCTATCGGCTTGTACAAAAGCATAATAAAAAGAAATATCGCCTATGTTGGCTGATGGAGATGTCCATTCAAACGTCCAGTTCTTATAGCCGGATGCATTGTGGTGCGCTATATAATTGATTGGAATAGAAGTAAGCGTTGTATGTGCCGGGTCAGTAACTGTAAAGGAGCCTGCATTGTTATTTGAAGGATCCAGCGCCGACATTTGAAAGCCATAACGTTTGGCCGTAAATGTTGGATTAAACAAAATGGTATAGGTTTTATTTAACTCATAATTAAAACCAGCCAGCGTAGAGTCAGGACTCCCCTCTCCTATTTTTATAATCACATTACCCGCAGCGTTATGTTCGTAACTGCCTCCATGGCAATAATTGCAGGTCTGGTTAGGCGGAATTTCATTCGGATTTCCATCTTTACCGGCCGGTGGCTGCACTACCTCCGATTGAAGAGTTTGTAAAGAAGGGAAACATAAAAACATACCAATAGCGAAAAACACCGCCAACAATAAATACCTCTTCATTATTACAATCAGTTTATCGCTGTACCATTATTTTACCACTGCCTACTTCATTGCCGTTGCTTATTAGCCTGTAAGCATAGCAGCCCTCAGGCAAACTGCGCACGTTAGTTGCAAAGGTATTAGAGGTATGTGAATCTATATCCTGAATATCCAATACTTTCCTTCCCAGTGCATCATAAAATTGCATCTCACCTTTTTGGATATCAATATCATCATCCAGCTTAAAATACTCTACATCGCTTGCCGGATTAGGATAGGTTTTAATATTGTTTAAAGATTGTACCTGGTTAATACCCGAGGCTGGAAATTGCGATTCATAATAAAGAACGAAGGTCACAAACATCTCGTTGGTGGTTGATAACCCGAAATGAACGGTATCGGCACCACTATTGAAATAACTAGCCTCGTGTATCAACCCGTTAGTCATGTAAACCGGCAAAGGTGGATCAAATCTGCGGTAAGGAGGGTCGTTCCAGATATAGGTTCCCTGGTCATAAGAATACGTAGGATCTTTTCTACCATCATAAATCAGGGAATCTTTCTGCCCGGTTGATTTTCTTGTCCATACATAAAAATCAGTACCTAATTTATGCGTATGAGCCTGCATAGAAATAATGTTCCAATAAAAAGTTGAGTCCGGGTTGGCCTGAACAATTCTAAATGTAGTATCGGTGGAGTTATTAGGCACAACCAGTTCATCTACATTATCACCACCATACCTAACTGGTGCAGTTTGTATTGCGATCGTACTTGATTGATGAGGTCTGAAATATACATTCATATAAGCCTCTGCCGCAATAACGGTTGACTCATAATTAATAAGGTGATAATCCAAACATAAAACAGAATTTGGTTCCCAAACAAGGGCGGTCCCTGTTGGGTAAGTTACGTCCATACTGCGTGGCCATTGGGCCACTACGGTGGCGTTAAAAAACAAGTAAGCCTCATCGCTTATGCCTACAACTTTATGCAATCCTTTCTCAAATAAGGTGTCATGACCAGGAAGGAAATTGTAAATGGCAAAGTGGTGTGTTTCAACATTCTCTTGAGTAACCATGCGCGTAACATCTACAGTACCGCTATTATTCAAATACGATTTGTTATTGTATTCAAACTCAACTCCGGGCAGCATAAACAGTGGACCAAAGTATAACTGCACTCCTTCACCAACCGGCGGCGGTGCTAAAACCTGTGTACGGGGCTGTCCTCCCTGCGCAACATAAAAGGTATCAATGGTAGACTGTAAAACATAAGTACCGGTATCAATTGCGCCGAACACGATCCATTGGCGTATCATTTCTCTTTGTGTTTGTGTCAGGGCATTAAACGAATCGTGATTTGTTGGATCCTGCCCAGCGGCCAAAGTTAAGTTAGCATCAAGCCCATGATTCGCTTTTGCAAACAGAAAGCTGTTTCTTGGATTACCGGGGTCTACCAGTTTCAACCCGGCTGCAGCCGCAGTAGTATTAGTGGGTATTGCATTTACAAGGTTGCTATACACCTGTGCCGAATTTGCCGTAAAGTCTATCCCATCAACTGCAGATGAGGTATGGCACGAACCGGTACAGTTTGTTTGCAAAATGCTGTAAACAGATTGATAGGTTGATTGACCTGAAACCACTAAACCAAAAAATGCAGGTAAAATGAATGCGTAAAGCTTTCTCATAATTTTTTCCTTTGTTTGAGAAGAATTTCTCTTTATTTGTTCTTACAATAATAAACACTATGAATAACAACTACAAATCTAAGTTTCTATTTGCCTTCAGTTTCTTAATAACGACTTCCCTGTTTGCTCAAATACCAAATGCGGGATTCGAAACATGGACGAGCGGAAGCTGTACCCCCTTATTTACTACCTATAACTACGAAGACCCAAACAGTTGGGGCACAATTAACGTTTTAACTTGCCAGGGTGGTGCTTTTACAACTACAAAAACCGCAGATGCCCATTCAGGCAGCTACGCCCTCCAGCTTTCAACAATAAGCATTTTTTTCCAGACTGCACCAGGCATTTGCGCCACCGGAACAGTTAATCAAACTACGCAAAATATTGATGGCGGGTTTGCAATTAATACAAGGCCTTCATTTTTGAAGGGATGGTATAAATATGCACCCTCCGGTACCGACCAGTTTTCAGTAGCAGTTAATTTTTATACTGGTGCAGCAATTAGTGCTAACGTAGTTGGCTCGGGAAGTTTCACTACCCTCGCTGCTGCGAACTCATACACAGAATTTACTGTCCCAATTACTTACACATCTTCAGCTACTATTGATTCTGCCCAAATAACTATTCTTTGCAGCTATCCCGATCAAAACACCGCCCAGGCGGGTAGTACTGCTAAGGTGGATGATCTTTTCTTTGTAGATTGTTCTTCATTAAATGCCGCAAACTATTCACTTGTAGGCCCGGCCTGTACGCAAAGCAACGGCACTATTACCGTTAACCCTGCTGGTGGTACCCGTCCTTATACATATCACTGGTCCAATTTGGCCACGGACAGTGCTATCACTGGTCTTGCCTCGGGTCTTTATAAACTTACTTTAACAGATGCCAATGGATGCGTTGTTAACGATTCCATACAGTTAAATTCTGTCAACACAACATTTAACCTTACGGTTAATGCCACCAGTACCTCTTGCGTATCTAACACCGGTACACTTAAAGTAATTGCTTCAGGTGGTACAAGCCCCTATACTTACCACTGGGGGAACGGCAATTTAACAGATTCTATTTCCGGTTTGGGTGCTGGAAACTATCCTGTTACTGTAACGGATTCACATGGCTGCACAACAACCTCATCAGGAACTGTTTCAACCAATACAGGGCCTTCAGCAACGGATAGTACGGTTAATGTTCTCTGTTTCGGTGACTCAACAGGCCAGGTAATTGTAACAGTTTCAGGTGGAACCGCTCCTTTAACTTATGCGTGGAGTAACAGTGATTCTACGGCCAACATAAGCGGTTTGATTGCAGGAACCTATACGCTAACTATTAACGATGTAAATAATTGTTCCTTCAGTTTAGGTGCTAATATTTTACAACCCGCAAGTGCGCTTACCGTTAATGCAACAGTTACCAACGAAGAATGCTTTGGTGCTGCAACAGGTTCAATAATCCTTGCTCCATCGGGCGGCACTCAGCCATACTCTTATGTTTGGAACAATCTTAATAACGGAAATGCTTTGATTAATGCAACCTCCGATCTTTACATTGCTACGGTTATGGACGCAAACCATTGCGTTGTAGTCGTTACAGACTCAATTACGCAACCTTCTGCGATTAATGTGGTATTGAGCAAGGTAGACGCCTCAGGTGCTGGTAATAATGGCATGGTAAGTGCCGCTGTAACCGGTGGAACTCCTGCATATACTTATGTTTGGAATACCTTATCAACGCATGATACTATTACACACCTTTCACCGGCAACCTATTGTGTTACAGTAACAGATGCCAATCATTGCTCTGTTGTATCCTGTGATTCAGTAAGTTTTACTGTTGGCATTAACGTAATTAGCAAATCAACTGTTAAATTATATCCTAATCCGGCAAGTACTACCTTAACTATCGAGCCTGGTGTAGACGGTAAATTCCGTTTTTCAATTTTTGATTTAAGTGGCAAAGCCATTGCGGAAAGAACGATCACCGGCAGCACGGTTAATATCGACTTAAGGCAGTATTCCGAGGGATTGTATACCTATCGTTTAATTAACCTTTCATCAGGAAGTGTTAATGGCGGTAAGTTGCAAATTGTCCGATAGCCTTAAGCCAAGCCATGTTAAAACATCACAGATAAATAAAGAGTTGCTAACTTTCAGTGTCAAAAAGCCAGGTATTTAGCCTGGCTTTTTGTTATTAAAATCTCACTTCTCGCTTTATTATGAAAAGGTTCAGTTTCCTGACCTTATTGTTATCCGGTATTGTCGCAGCTTTGTCAAACTGTAGGCATACTCATGTCGACAATAATCAGCCATCCGATTCAGATAGTCTTTATACAAACACCCATTATACCCTTACAATACCCGCCCGGTTCCCTTTATTAACAAATCCTTACAAAGACTCCATGAGTGTTGAAGGAGTAGAATTAGGGAGAATACTATTTTACGATAAGCACCTTTCGTTGGATGGACAAAAGTCATGTGCAACGTGCCACAATGTTTTATTCGCATTAAGCGATTCGGGCAATGCAAAAAGCACCAACGAGTTTCAACAAACAGTTCGTAACGCTCCTGCTCTTGAAAATCTTGCATGGGCATCGCAACTTTTTTGGGATGGTCGTTCCGGCTCGCTGGCTTTACAAGCCCAGGATGCATATCAGCATGAGTTGGGGCTCGTCGTTCAAAATGGTATCAACTATCTCAAAACGGATTCAACCTATACACGTCTCTTTCGTAAATCCTTCGGCAGGCCTGGTGATATTACCGCCCCTAAAATTTACAACGCCATACAGCAATTTGTTATGTCCGCCATTTCCGGAAACTCCAAACTTGATAAATATCTGAGAGGCGAGGAACAACTAACACCATCCGAGTTAATGGGCTATCAGATATTTTTAAACGAAACCGGGGATTGCTTTCACTGCCATGCCTCCAGCGGAGGGAGTACACTCTTATTCACGGATAATCTTTTCCGCAACAATGGTCTTGATTCGGCAGTAAATGTTTCCGACTTCAAAGATGCCGGACGCGGAGCAATTACAGGGTCATCATCCGATTATGGCAAATTCAAAGACCCATCCCTTAGAAATATAGCCCTTACTGGTCCATATATGCACGATGGGCGCTATACCACACTTCAGCAAGTCATTAATTTCTATAGTGATAGTACAAAGCTTTCTCCTACTATAGATAATACGATGTTGTTGCCCAACCATGCTAATGGTGGTCTGCACCTTTCAACAGTTCAAAAACAGGCGCTGGTAGATTTTCTTTACACTCTAACTGATACTTCGTTTATCCACAATCCAGGCCTTCAAAACCCTTTTTAGCGGTTTCGGCAATTATAGAATATCATATCTTTATAAAAGAATCCCCCATTTGGGGGATTCTTTTATTTAACCCAATAGCTTCTATTTGTTTAATCGAAAAAGCTACCTTTTCATTCACTAAACCCACTGTTATGAAAAATAACTACTTATTACTGGCTTTTATTTTAGGTCTGATTACTGTTTCGTCAGCAAAGCAGGTCGAGCTCGGTTACGCCAAACAGGTTGCTCAAAATTTTTGTCAACAAAATAACCCTTCGGGGGGGCCAATAATCCTGCATCCGGTTTACGAGTGTAAAACCAATAGCAATGTGGGGCGTTCGAGTGACGGAAGAACAGTCTATTACATTTTTAATGTTGGCGAAAACCAGGGATTCGTTATTGTTTCCGGAGAAGAAATGGTAAGGCCGATATTAGCGTACAGCACTAAAGGAAGCTATTCAGTTGAAAATGTTCCGCCTTCAGTAAAGGCCTGGATGGACAAGTATAAAATGGAGATCGTGTATGTTATAGAAAACGTAACGGAAACAACAGAGGAGATCAGTTCTAAATGGTACAATCTGTATAATAATAAATCAACCGGTTCATCCAGGGCAACTCAGGGGGTGAATCCCCTTTGTCAAACTACCTGGAATCAAAACCCTTATTATAACAACATGTGTCCGTACGATAATAATTACCAGGCATATTGCGTTACCGGTTGTGTAGCAACGGCTATGGCTCAAATTCTGAAATACTGGAACTATCCGAGCCAGGGCTCAGGCAATCATTCATACAACAGCACAAATTATGGTACCCTAAGCGCCAACTATGGTGCTACCACATACAACTGGGCTAATATGCCTAACGCTATTAGTTCTGACAATACAGAGATTGAAACCTTAATGTCGCATTGTGGAATTTCAGTAGACATGAATTATTCTCCTCAGGAGAGTGGAGCATGGGTTATCACAGCCGATGCAGGAGCCGGTGGAGCTTGTGCGCAAAACTCCTACGTTTCATATTTTGGCTATAATCCTGATTCAATAAAAGGACTTCAAAGAGCCAACTATTCCGACAATAACTGGACGAACCTTATTATAAACGAACTAAACCTAAACCGCCCGGTGCAATACGTAGGTTCAGGTCCAGGTGGCGGCCATACCTGGGTTTGCGATGGTTATGATGGTAATGGTAACTTTCACATGAATTGGGGCTGGGGTAGCCAGGATGACGGGTTTTATTCGATTGATGCCTTAAGCCCAATAAACCCGGGCACTGGCGGAGGTGATGGTGACTTTAATAGCGGCGAAGAGGCTGTTATTGGCATAGTACCTTTAACCAATACAGGTGGCGGTTCAACCATAATTAATCAGGATAGCATAATAATATACGCGCCGGTAACGGCCAACGCCGACCCGATTCAGATAGGAAGTCAACTGGTTATTTCTACCGCAATTGCTAATGCAGGTTCAACGGCCTTCACCGGCGATTTTGCAGCGGCCTTATTTAACAGCGATGGTGTTTTTAACGGATTTGTGCAGGTTTACTCCAACCAAACCCTGGGTTCTAATCTTTATTATAATGTAACTTTTACTTTAGACACAATTGATGTTATACCCGGACTTTACTACGTGGGAATTTATTACAAAAACGGAAGCAACAATTACACACTCATCAATCCTACTAGCTACTCAAATCCGATCACTATAACGGTTACAGGCCCTTATAATGATATACAGATGTATAGTAACGACACCATTTTACCGGCCACCCCACAAGTAAATCAGGCATTCAACATTCACGTTGATATTAGCAATGTTGGCACCAGTACATTCAACGGATACATTGATGCCTACTTGTTTAAATTGGACGGCACAGGTGTAACCGATATTCAAGAGGTGAGCTCGTCAATGCTTTCCGGCTACTACTATAATTTTAACTTTTCAACTGCCGGCTTAAATGTTGCACCGGGAACGTATTACGTTGGCTTTTTCAGTACTACCGATCAGGTAAACTATACCTTGCTATACGGTGCTAATTATCCGAACCCTGTAGAGGTAACTATCGTAGGCCAACCACTTTCCCCCGATATTTATGAGTCTGACAATACCGAAGGTACTGCTTATGCTTTACCGGTAACTTTTAGCGGCAATAATGCAGCGGTAAATACTGCGGGTTCAAACATTCACGTAGGTAACGATTACGATTATTATAAGGTTGATCTGCCATCCGGAACTAATTATTCCGTGGTTCCGGTACTGCACGATAGCAAGAACTCAGCTTTTACCGATGACGTGGTATTTAGCTATAAAGTTAATAACGGTAATTGGAGCGATGCTTACGCCAACACCTCGGGACCAATTTTTGTACAAAATGGCGGAACCGTAATATTCTATGTGTCAGACAATTTTCTTGGAACTATCGGAACTTACCAATTAGACATGAACATTGCGCGCGGATCAGATGTCGGAATAACCGAAACTGAATTAGGCAATATTAAATTGTTCCCGAACCCTGTTAGCAATCTTTTATCTATTGAAGCCGCCGACATGAAAGGAAATTATCAATTACAAATTTTAAATGCTTTAGGAGATAATGTTGTTCAGCATCAAGGTGCTTTTAATGGGCAGCTTATTCAAACAGATGTTTCAAACCTTGCAAGTGGAGTTTATATTCTTCAGCTAAAAACCGATGCTGGTATCCTTAACTCCAAATTCACTGTAAAATGAGGAAAGTCACTTTAATATTCGTTTTGGCCTTAACTATTGTTGCGTTGGTGTGCTGTAAAACGAAGGAAAAGGGAGTGCAAAGTGCAACTACTCCTGCTAACGGAGTACAGGTTAATTATACGGGTCCTCCAACCATCATCTATAAAACTAAAGGTGATTACTCGAAAAATGTTCCTGTAACGCTCTCTGCAGATAAGTCAAAAATAATATCCTACCCTGCACCAAAGGATGTCTTTTATAATGGTAGATTAGCCTATCCAACGCCACTATCCAAGGGGTTTTTATTAGATAATCGCGGAGTATCGGTAAATACGGCATTTTTAAAAATGACATACGAGGAATATTCAAAACTGCAGGATGTACCTAAACTTGATGTTATGTACGGTCAGATAATTGACAAAGATCCAATTACCGAAATCTATAACCTGGGCAATAAAGGCAGCTTTAAAGACCCAATAAACGATATCAATAAGGTTATCGACCAAAATCAATTAAAGACCTATAAGAAGTTAAAATAGTGCGCTTTCTGGGACCTGACTATATTCCGGCTCTTTCGTTAAAGGGCCGGAATTATTTTGTGCCAGAGCTTTTAAGTATTTCAGATTCTGGATTTAGAATTTGATATTTACGCCCAATGCTAAATCACTTGCTTATTATTTGCTGGAATCCCATTTATTGGAATCCCAGCCCTGATTTTATTGAGATCGGAAATTTTTCCATCAAGTGGTATGGAATTATGTGGGGTCTTTCCCTTTTTGCGGGTTTTTTCGTAGCCCGGTACGTTTTCAGAAAGTTAAACCGCGATGAAGAGAATATCACCATTGCCATTCAATACATGTTTATTTGCGCGCTAATTGGTGCAAGACTGGCTCATGTTCTTTTCTATGCTCTTGACTATTATATGGCCCACCCCCTTGAGGTGCTGGAGGTTTGGAAAGGAGGACTTGCCAGCCATGGAGGAACGGTGGGTGCCATATTCGGCCTTTACCTTTTCTGTAAAAGAAACAAGGAATTCAGTTTTTTCTGGACAGTGGACCATGGGGTTATAGCGGTGTTTTTTCTTGCTTCATTCATACGCCTTGGCAATCTGATTAACTCGGAAATACTGGGACAACCAACCAATGTACCCTGGGCATTTGTTTTTGTACAGGTTGATAATGTGCCGCGTCATCCTGTTGTTCTATACGAAAGCATTGCTTATTTATTATACCAGCTTTTAATGTTATACCTTTTCAATAAATACCTTGAAACTAAACCTGGTATTTACCTCACCGTATTTTTCTTTGTTTTCGCTGTGCGGTTTTTCATCGAATTTTTTAAGGTGCCGGATGGCGATTTGATTTTTGGGGCAATCAGTAAAACCCAATTGTTGAACGTACCTTTTATAATTGCAGGATTTGTGATGTTATATTTGGTTGTAAAAGGGAAACTCAGTTACCCGAAAGTAGCAAATGGCTAAGTACGAAAAATGGCTAGGCGCCAGTTTAGGTTGGATAATTACTGGTAATCCCATCGGCGGATTGATCGGTTTCTTTGCAGGAGCAATGGCCGATGGAAATGAAAAAAAGAGCTCCACAACTGAGACCGGAATATCCGAATTTGAGATTAATTTAATGGTACTTGCCTCCTACTTAATCAAAATAGATGGCAAGGTCTCGCTCGAGGAAATAACTTTTGTAAATAATTTTCTCAATACCCATTTTGACGAAAAGTTTTCTGTAAAGCGTGAGCAGATATTGCATCATTGTTTAAATAAGGAATATGATTTGAATGTTGCTTGTGATAAGATCAGGTTATATACAGGACCGGAAACACGCGTCCAGGTGGTTAGATTTCTTTTTGACCTTGCCAAAAGTGATGGAGAATTAAGCGAGCGCGAAAACTATTTCATATTCCGGATTGCCGGTTACCTGAACATTAACGATGTCGAGTTCAGACGGATAAAAAAGGAAGAGCCCGAACAATTCTTTTCTGTTTATGAAACCCTTGGGGTTAAAAAGGAAATGAGTTTTGGTGAAATAAGGACTGTATACCGAAAGCTTGTTTTAAAATATCACCCTGATAGAAATAAGGATGTCTCAGAAGAAGAAAAGAGAAAATTAGCCAGGAAGTTTCAACAGGTTCAGGAAGCTTATGAAAAGATCAAGGCGGAACGCGGCGAAAAATAGCTTTCAGTAATGCATCACTGTATTGCATGAATCTGTTTTTCCGCCGTTATTTAAAACGAGATAAGCCCTTAGGCTGCGGCGGTCATTTGAAAGCACCATTCTTCCCACAACATTATTTTTTGAGCTCGGAGATGATAAAATATCAACGATATATCCACGCACAATGCCGGTCAATTTCTCACCCTGAAATCCTGAAAGGTAGATCGAGTTAGAATCTTTTTCGGTGATCGTTACGCCATTTACAGGTATACAAGTTCCATCGCCTTTCCAAACATGAACGAAATCCTCAATTGGGATACTGGGATAAGGATTAAAATTTCGTTGAGCTGGCTCGGGAGGCTGCCCCTGGCTTAAAGAAGCGGAAGTTGTTTTTTGTGTTTGACAACTACTCAGAAAAAGAAAGATGAATACAAGAAAAGAAACAGGGCCTGGATGTTTTGAAATTTGCCATTGCAAATTACCGGGTGTAACTATTGGCACAAACGTCTTTAAGTCCATTATTCATTACCGTAAGGTTACTATTGAGGAATAGATGGTCGGAAGAAATAATAAGCACTCCCTCAATGGTTATCTTGAATTCGGGATCAGAAACAAGCTGAGGGGCGATGGTAACAGTATTTCCTATCACGGTACCATGTACATTTCCGCTGCTGGCGTAAAAGCCGGTAATAAGTACTTCTTTCGGACCATTCTGCCTTATTTGCAAAACTGCGTCAGGAGTACTCATTTGAGTGCAATTTTCATCCCCCTTCCAGTTTCCTGCAAAATCCGAACTCGTTATTTTACCCGCAATAACCTCCCTGGTAATTATGCTATCAGAAGAAGTCGGTCTTATACTGCCCTGGCTACTGGCAATAGGGGCTCGGGCACTGCAATTATATGCAGTCATAAAAATAATTCCACCAAAAAAAAGCTTCTTCATGTAGTTAATAGCTGTAATAACCTCTAGTCCTAAATATTGTTTTGAAAAGCAATTAATATTTTTTTGCTATTTATCCAGTCCGGGTAGAAGCAAGTATTTACGCAAAGATAATACCCAATATCGCATTTGTCAAGTTGCGGCGGCTATTTTTTATACACCAAAACATGCCTTCTAGTGCCTTTTCATAGTAGGGAAACAAGGTGCATAACGTTTTATACCTCCATCAAATTGGAACCTTTAGGTTATTCTAAAGTACAAAAGGGAAAATAGTTTGTATGAACTCATCCCCCGGTGAACTAAGCAAGCAGTACGGAGTACTGTACCATAACTTTACGGAGGCATATGCCAATGTAGACCAGATTACACGCGATTTCTACCCTATTACCAAACGGTTTATCGAGGGAATTGAACCGGAGATTAACACCTACATGAGTAAAATGTCGGAAGATGAAAGCCTCTCGGGTCCCAAGTCCCATCAGGCCTTGTTAAAGTACATGAACCACTTTGACGATTTTATTTTAAAGGCCAATGGTGTGTTCAGCGAGGTAAAAAAGATATTAGATAACAGCAATCATTTTCTTACTAAGGTAGTTGCAATAAAATCAGCCAATTCAGATCTGTTGGAAGATAAACAACTGCCCCTCATCTTAGAGTTAAAACTGTTATTGGATCATCTGGTGAAGATTAATGAGCAAGTGATGATCCTGGATAACGAGAGAAAGAGGCTGGAAACAAGTTGGCACAGGACCAAAGTAAAACTGGTGCCATAATCATCTCGTGCATCATTGCTTTATGTAAACAACCTGGCATTCATCCCGCTTGCCAAAGCCTGTTGCAATAAGATCAATGGAAATTGTAGTGCCCGCAAGAGTCATAGTGCCTTGCAGTAGAATTTTTCCGGATGGGGTATCAAATATTTGCGGTGGAATAGTAGCCGTATTTCCCGTAATTGAAGCATTCGCAATGCCAGTCGTATTGTAAAGGTTCGATATTCTGATATTCAGATAACCGTTAGCCACTATGGTAATATTAGAAGTACTATCACCTGTAAGGGAACAACTTTGGGTCCCTGTATAGGTTCCAATATAATTGGCACTTGTAATGTCTGGCAAACTAACCACCACATTTTGACTTAAACTATTGCTGGCACTATTGCTGCCTGTTGCAACAAGAAGCACCTTATAAGTGCCCGGCTGATGATAAACATGCGTGAGCGATTTATCCGTAAAATCACTATCACTGTCGCCAAAATTCCATTTATAACTCTTTGCATCCTGGGTACAGTTTGTAAAAGTATCGGTCTGCTCAACATAAGTATTTGTGCTACTGGGAGAAAAACAGGCGTGAGGAGGTTTCTTACAGGAATTCATAAACAGAAAACCCGAAATCAACAGTAAAGCATATAAACCAGTATTGATTTTTTGCATCATCAAAACTATTCAAAACCCGATAAATAACTAAAGAGGTGTAAACAAATTGAATCTATAAAAGTAAAACAGAAGACAGCCTATTTACTGTAAACCGCACTACATTGATCCCTGGCATCGTTATTTAAAACGTTAAAAACGGCGCTCAAAGTTTTGCGGTTTTTGGAAAGAGTCATTGTTCCCTCAATTCTTATGTTTTTAAACAAGGGATCGGGAATGGACTGCCGGGGAATATTGATTACGCCTCCTTTCCATAAACCCGTAATATCTCCCTCAGTACTATAAATTCCTTTTATAAAAACCTCATTCTCGTTTTTGGGGCTAATGATAATAAAAGCAACTGCGGCACTAATACCCTGGCACCTTTCATTGCCTTTCCAGGTTCCTTCGTAATCCAATTTTGAAATAGCCGTTGGTTTCGGCGCTTTTGAGGCTTGTTTTGAAGGCAGACTATCCATCAACACCATACTTCTAGTAAATCCCACAAATGAGCCATAAGAAGCGCTTTTCTGATCGACAATATTGGCGCCTATTAAAACCGTAAGCAAAAGTCCAGTGGAAAAGAAGAGTTTTCTCATAGGTAAATAACGCTTAAAGGTACCCTAAATACATGGCTGTGCAAAACTTTGGGGGACTGAAAAACCGTGTTTTAGAAGCATT
>JAQBNQ010000627.1 GCA_028288545.1 Bacteroidota bacterium | reverse complement strand
AAACTTTGCATTAAAATCAAAAGTCAGCGGTGCATGGGCGGGTACATATTTCATAAGAACTGAAGGCACAAACTTTACCTTCTTCGAAAGATCAAAAACATAACCGCCCGTTATTAAAAGGTTTTGATATTGCCGTGCTACAATACTTGAAGTTGCAAATACCGAAGCGGTACCGTTCAATTTATTAGCAAGAATTCTGGGTGTTGAAATCCCTGCAAAAAACTTATCGGAATAAGTATAGAAACCAAAGCCAAAATTCGGCAACCACCTGTTTTGATTATTGTTTTCAAAGCTTGGGTCGTTGGCATCTACCACTGCAACACCATTCAGGTTGGCCCGGTAATTATCAAAGCCGGCGGATAAACCAAAACACAATTTTATCTTTTTGTTTTTACCAACTGGTACGCGATAGGCAAAGTCTACGTTTAGCGAATTGGTTTTTGTAACGCCAATGCGGTCGTAGGTATAGATCAATCCCAATCCAATGCGATCATTTTTAAGTGGGGAATTTACAGCTACAGATGCAGTTTGTGGCGCTCCCGGAATTTTAAGCCATTGATCGCGGTACATGGCCGTAGCGTTCAAAACTTCATGGCTCCCTGCATAGGCTGGATTCAAATACAAGCCATTGAAGTGATACATACTAAACTCAGCATCCTGCTGCGCTAACAGGTCGGCCCAGGCAAGGGTTAGTAATATACTTACCCAAAAAGGCAAGCCTTGCAATTTGCAATTCATTTACTAATTTACTAATTCGTCCAATTTACTCATTACCACATTCGCTAATTAGTACTGTTCCTCATTATTCGGAAAATTCCTGCTCTTCACATCATCCACATATTGCTTTACAGCATTCTGAACTTCCTCGTACATGTTCAGGTATCTTCTTAAAAAGCGCGGTTTAAATTCCTTAGTAATACCCAGCATATCATGCGATACAAGAACCTGTCCATCAACGCCTCCACCCGCACCAATTCCTATTACCGGTATCGAAACTTTCTTAGCCACTCTTTCTGCTAACTGGGCTGGTATTTTTTCCAGCACTAATGCAAAGCATCCGGTCTTTTCAAGTAACACAGCATCTTCAACCAGTTTTTCTGCCTCGGTGTTTTCCTTAGCGCGAACGGTATAAGTTCCGAATTTATAAATCGATTGCGGTGTTAAACCAAGGTGACCCATCACCGGTATTCCTGCGGTAAGGATACGCTCAATGCTCTCGCGTATTTCGCTGCCGCCTTCCAGTTTTACAGCGTGTGCTCCGGCTTCTTTCATTATTCTTATGGAGGACTCCAGCGCTAGTCTTGAATTGCCCTGGTAATAACCAAACGGCAGATCCACCACAACCAGGGCTCTTTCCACAGCTCTTACCACCGAGGAGGCGTGGTATATCATTTGCTCAAGCGTAATAGGTAGCGTCGTTTCGTGGCCCGCCATTACGTTACTGGCCGAGTCGCCTACCAGGATCACATCAATGCCGGCACTGTCAATTATCCTCGCCATCGAAAAATCGTAGGCGGTAAGCATAGATATTTTTGTTCCTTCCGCTTTAAACTCCTGCAAAGTGCGGGTTGTAATTCTCTTTATTTCTTTATGTACCGACATAGCTTAACTGATTGAGGGACAAAAGTCCACATTCACTTTGGAATTGCAAAATAAAAACGCGGAAGTATCCCTTAAAGCAATAAAGCCCCCAATTGGAGGCTTTATCATAATATTCAACAAAGGCGGTTAAACCCTGGCCTTTATCAATTGCTTTTCGTGTTTAACTTCATCCATTTCAATTTTGCTGATGATCTCATGCATGATCTCTGTAGTCCCTGCACCCACGGTCATTAAGCGTATATCCCTGAATGAACGGGCAATTCCGTAATCTTCCATGTAACCCCAGCCACCATGTATTTGCAAGGCCTCGTTAATGATATTGAACGACTCTTCGCAGACATAAGCCTTTGCAATAGAAATGATCTTATAAGCTCCCGGTCCTTTTTCAATATACTCGGCAACGGCCCGGTAAGCCAAAGAACGGCAAGCCTCAACACCGATAGCCATTTTAGCTATCTTATGACGCAACACCTGGAACTTGGCAATAGGCCGGCCGAAAGCTTCTCTTTCTTTCATGTATTTTTTTGCTTTCCATAAAGCAGCATCTGCAGCGGCTGTTCCGGTAACGGCAGCTATCAATCTTTCTTCCTGAAAATTGCTCATAATGTAATAGAACCCAAAATCTTTTTCGCCTAGCAGCGCGGACTTTGGAACTATACAATTTTCAAAAAACAATTGGCCGGTATCTGATGAATGCATTCCTAATTTATTGTGAATCGGCACTGCAGAGAAACCTGGTGTAGAAGTATCGAATAACAGAAGGCTTAATGCGTGGCCTTCGCCTGTACGAACAGCCAGCACTATAAAATCGGCCATGGTTCCGTTAGTGATAAACATTTTGGCACCGTTCACTACAAAGTGATCGCCTTTATCTTCGGCTGTTGTTTTAATTCCACCAACATCCGAACCTGCACCGGGCTCAGTAATTCCAAGAGCAGCAACCTTTTCGCCTTTCAATGCAGGTACCAGGTATTTTAGTTTTTGCTCTTCGGTACCAATTGCGTTAATAACCGGTAATGGCAAATAGGTATGTGCGTATAACGACATACTCAATCCACCAATATTAGCCTGCGATAATTCTTCGCTTATTACAACGGCTGCCCACATGTCTAATCCGCTGCCACCGTATTCTGTCGGGAAGCTAACTCCAAAAAAACCTTCCTGGCCCATTTTGGTAAAAACCTCACGTTCGCATATCTTTTTTTCTTCCCATTCTTTAACATAAGGCTTAATTTCCTTTTCAACAAACTGGCGGAATGAATGCCTTAGCAATTCGTGCTCTTCGGTAAAAGGACTGAAGTTTAACATGGTTTATTTTTTTGCTTTTTAAGAATATACGAAGTTAGGAAATTTAGAGCGCTTTGTGAGGTAAACGTTAAATACAGTGTGCTATTTTATCTGCGGCAGATTTAACATTGCCCGGGTCTCTTCAATGGTGGCTACCTCGCGGCCTAACATGCGGACCATACTGGCACCTGCCGCAATTAATTCGCCGTTGCTTTTAGCCATTTCTCCGGTAGGTAGATAAAAGTTGTCTTCTAAGCCCATTCGTATGTTGCCGTCAATAGTTATGGCTGCAGCAATTGCCTGCCATTGTTTTCTGCCAATGCCAATAACCTGCCAGTGCGAACCCGCTGGTACTGAGGCTGCCTGGTGTAAAAGGTTTTGAGTGGATATCTGAATTCCTCCTAAAACTCCCATTACAAAGCTGAAAACGTAAGGCTTTTGCAGCATTCCCATATCTATCAAAGGGCTGGCATTGTTTATATGGCCATTGTCAAAAACTTCCATTTCAGGTATGGTTCCGGCATCCTTCATTTTTTGAAGAAAGAACTGGATGTCGCTAAACGGATTCTGGAAAACGAAATCATGATAAAACTCTTTCGTTTTGGGCGAGTAAATAGCATAGTTCATTGAACTCATATTCAGGGCCGCCATTTCAGGCTTCAGGGCTGTAACGTGCTGTATTCTCTCTTCGCGCGAAATACCCACTGCACCGGTGCTATAGTTAATAATGGCGCTTGGGCATAGCTTGCGCACTTCTTCGCCTATCTGCCTGTAAGTTTCAATATCATAAGCAGGCAAACCGCTATCCTGCCTGGCATGTATATGTAATATACTGGCGCCGGCGTCTACAGCACGTTTACCTTCCAGCGCTATTTCTTTAGGTGTGTATGGAATATAAGGACATTGATCGCGTGTAGCCAGTACTCCGGTTAACGATGCTGTGATCACAATTTTTTTTGCCATGCTGTTTTATTGTTTAGAAGCGTAAATATGATGCAATATTCCGAATTTGGAGGATGGGTCATAATTTCAATTCCGCATTCCGAAATCTGCATTCCGCATTAATCTATTTCCCTGTCCAAACTGGTTTGCGTTTTTCAATAAAGGCCTTCATTCCCTCAGCCGCATCATTAGTTTGTATGGCCAGCGAAAGCATTTGCTTCAGGTAAACATGCGCTTCGGCAGCGGGAACTTTTTTAAGATCGTCAAAGGCCTCCAGTCCCATCCTTATTGCTGTTGGCGAATACTGAAATATCTCGTCAATCAAAGCTTGTACTTCTTTATCCAGATTTTCCTTTTCAACCACTTTGCTTACCAGTCCTGTCTTTTCTGCTTCTGTAGCCGTCATACTTTTTGCACGAATACAAAAATCCAAAACGGTCCTTGCCGGCATTATCTGCAGCAAACTTTGCATTACCTGGAAAGGATAAAGCCCACGCTTTACTTCGGGCAAACTATAAGTTGCCTCCGGCACTGAGATTACGTGGGTGCACCCACAAACTATTAAAAAGCCACCGGCATAAACGGGCGCATGTACTTTGGCAATGCAAGGTTTATGCAGGGCACTGAAAATATCTCCCAATACAACCTCGCCGCTGGGTTCGGGTATGGTTGAGTTTGTAGTTTCCTGCGCCCCGGCAAAGGCTTTCAAATCGGCCCCGGCGCAAAACACATCTCCGTTAGCGGCAATTACAACGCCCCATATATTGTTATCGTAACTGGCGCAGGTAAGTGCGTAAGCTATTTCGCGAAATAGGATAGGGCTTAAGGCATTTTTCTTTTCGGGGCGGTTTAGGGTCAATGTAAGCAAATGGTCCTTTTCTTCAATCAGCAAATGGGCAAAAGTGTGGCCCTTAAACTCGGCACGTTGTTCGGTAGTATATAGCATATGATTTATTTTCCTGTACTCGTTTTAAGAAAGGTTGAAGGTAATATGTTTGCCAAAAAAGCGAAACATGGCAGAAGAGTTTTCTTGCGTCATTGGGCTGTTTTAATTCAATAGCTTTCAAAGCAAAAATTGCGAAAAAATGTTCCAACTAACTTTAATCATGCAATAAGTTCTCCGATAATGCTTTATTAGCAGACAGAATTTTAATGACAAAATAGAACCTATGGATCGCAAAGACTTTTTGATAAAAACGTGCGCTTTGTGCGCTGTTCCCGCAGCATTAAGCGCAATAGATAGCTGTAGTAAAACTACGGTGGTTAATTTTACAATTGACCTGGGTAATTCTGCCAATGCGGCGCTATTAACGGTTGGCGGATTCGTTATCCAGAACAATACCTTTGTGCAAAATACATCGAATGGTTATGTTGCTTTGTCTCAAAACTGCACACACCAGGGTTGCACGGTGTCTTATTCTGGCGGAGCAAGTGGAACCTTCAATTGTCCCTGTCACGGCGGCAGGTTTAGTGTATCAGGAAGTGTGTTGAGCGGCCCGCCACCATCAGCTCTTCCAAAATATACTGTTACTCAAAATGGAAATATCCTTACCGTAAAAAGTTAGAATTTCTATTGGAGACGCTTATACATCAGAAAATAATCTTCGGGCTTAACCTCCCATTTTATTTTTTCGGAATGGAGCATTCCTAAATTGCTGTAGCCGTATTTCAAAAAGTTTTCAATCTGAAAATCACATACGTCGGTAAGAATATTTTTTACTCCCTTTTGCCATGCATGATCTTCTCTTAGGGAAACAAGGGACTTCGAAATTCCTGCCAACCGGAAATCGGGATGCACAACAACCCTGCTCAAATAGGCTACGGTTTCGTTTTGCGGATATCCTGAAAGATCATTAAAGTAATGGTAGTAATAATGTTCCGAAATTTTCCCGTAATAATTTATCCGGGCTGCACCTATAAGCCTTTCCCCTTCAAACACGGCAAAATGGCTGGCGCTGTCATCTACCTCATCAAACCATCCGTCAGGGTAGTTTTCGGGTGTAATATATCCCTGGTCCTGCCTGCACGTAACCCTAAGCTTAAAGATTGCCGGCAATAAATCAGTTTCTTCCGGTCCCACTTCGCGGATGAAAATGCTATTCAGTCTCTTTTCTAAAAGTGCCATTACACAATTTTACCAGTACCTGATAGATGTCAGTCTAAAGATAAAGGTTGGCTGCAATAAAAAAAACAGCATGGCTTAAAAAACAATGCCCCTGAATTTTAATTCAAGGGCATTGGCAAAAGGCTCAGTTAATTGCTTATTTTTTTACAAAACGCTTATTTACAGTTAGTCCGTTTATATTCAATTTAATATAGTAGGATCCTGCTGCAAGATTTTGGGTGGCAAAACGTATCTTATTGGCTAAACGCGTGTAAGAAAGGCTAACGGCCTTGCCATTAATATCGTACACCACAGGCGTTATATTATTTGCTGCAAAAAGGTCCGATTGCAGGTATAATTCATCGTTTGCCGGATTCGGATATATTGCTACGGCGCTTTCCAGGTCAATATTTTCAATGCCCGTACAGATTTTTACGTAAACAACCTTTGATGCTGTATCAGAACACCCCGAACCATTGGTATAGTGGTAAATAATGGTATGAGGACCACTGCCAAGAGCGGAGGGGTCAAAAGTAGTTGCGGT
>JAQBNQ010000605.1 GCA_028288545.1 Bacteroidota bacterium | reverse complement strand
AGCCGGCATCGCTTTTGTATTGGGCAAAGTAAATCTTCAGGTCGGCATCGCTGGCATAGTCAACAAAAAATATCTTCTTTTTGGCATCGCTGGCATAATCGGTAAAAAACCAAACGCCGTTATTGTCGCCCGCATCACTTTTATATTGGGCCTTATAAACCACCAGGTCGGCGTCGCTTTGGTATTGAACGACAAACACCTTAACCTGCGCATCGCTTTTATATTGCACCGAATAAACAGTTTGAGCGGAGGCATTTTTCAGCAGGCCAAGCAACAAAATGAGCGAAATGGCGGAAATAATCTTTTTCATGCCGGGTATTTTTGTCACTGTAACCGTCATATCTTGTCGTAAATGTCTTTTCGGTTTCCAATTTGAATTATTTCAACAATAAGTTTTGTATCAGTTATTAAGTACACAATCCTGTATTCCGAAAATCTCATTCGGTAGACATCATCATAACCTTGCAGTTTTTTGCATCCTATAGGTCTGGGTTCTTGAGCCAGGGACTGGATTATTTCGTCAATTTTCCTCGCAAATTTTTTAGGTATTTTGGAAAGCTGCTTAACAGCCCGTTCTTTAATTACGACCTGATAAAGCCGCTCACTTCTTTTTTCGGAAGATTCGTTTCCTGGCTTCTTCATAACTAACAGATTTTTCGTCTTTACTTAATTCTACTGATACTATGTCCTCAATATCTTCCATTAACTCAACTAAATCCTTTTTCTTTCGTAAAGTCTTTCTTATGATATTAAGATCGAGAACTAAGCCGCTATGCCTGCCCTTAGAATCGGTTATGTACTTAATGCTTTCCATCGGTTACAATTATTTATCGTGTGAAAATATCGAAAAAACCACTATTCCGCTATAATATAGCCGGCTCAAAGGCCATTTAGAACTTACTAAGGGTTAAAATTATTCTACAAATATTTGGAAACCTGTTGGTAACTGCTATTTTTGCAGTCCCTTTTTAAAAACAGGACGGTTGGGAATCGTCCAAAAACATTTAAAATGAGCACTACATATACTCCGCGCCTCGCGAAGCGCTATAAGGACGAAATTGCACCTGCACTTATGAAGAAATTCAACTTCACCTCGGTGATGCAGGTTCCGCGTTTAACTAAGATCTGTTTAAATCAAGGTGTTAACGGCGCTACTTCTGATAAGAAGCTGGTAGATGTTGCTTTGAACGAAATGACTTCTATTGCAGGACAAAAGGCGGTTGCCTCTCATGCAAAAAAGGCGATCAGTAACTTCAAACTACGCGAAGGAATGCCAATTGGCGCCCGCGTAACTTTACGCCAGGCAAGAATGTTCGAATTTCTTGACCGCTTGGTTTCTGTTTCTCTGCCACGTGTACGTGACTTTAAAGGAATCAACAACAAAGGCTTTGACGGAAGAGGAAACTATACGCTTGGTATTAAAGAACAGATCATTTTCCCCGAAATGGAAATTGACAAGGTGGCAAGAATCAGCGGTATGGACATTACGTTTGTAACCACTGCAAAAAATAATGAAGAAGCATATGCGCTTTTAGAAGCACTTGGTATGCCATTCAAAAAAGACGAAGTAAAGAAAGAAGCTTAATCAAAAAATAAAAAGTACACAATACTAAATTGGTATGGCAAAAAAATCAGTAGAAGCGCGTCAACGCAAAAGAGAAAGGCTTGTTAAAAAATTCGCTGAAAAGCGTACGGAACTGAAGGCCGCAGGAGAATGGTCTTTGCTTGACAAGTTACCTAAAAACTCATCGAAGGTAAGATTGCGCAATCGTTGCGCATTAACCGGAAGAGGCAGGGGATATATCCGTATGTTCGGTATTTCGCGTATTAAATTCCGCGATTTGGCCAGCGATGGAAAAATTCCGGGAGTGACAAAATCTTCATGGTAGAGCCCCTCTAAATCTCCCCCAAAGGAGGAGGCTTAAAGACAGAATAATAGAATAGAATAATAGAATAAAAAGAAATAAAATGACCGATCCAATTTCAGATTATCTGACCCGAATAAGAAACGCTCAACAAGCTGGTCATCGCCTGGTTGAAATTCCTGCTTCAAAACTGAAGAAGAGAATTACAGAAATTCTGTACGAGCACGGGTATATCCTTAAATACAAGTTTGATGAAAGCGCCGACAAACAAGGTGTTATCAAAATTGCGTTAAAGTATGATGCTGCTTCAAAAGAGCCGGTTATCAAAAACCTGAAAAGAATATCAACTCCGGGTTTACGCCAGTACCGCGGTACTACTGAACTTCCACGTGTATTAAGTGGTTTAGGCGTGGCTATCGTTTCTACTTCAAAAGGTGTAATGACTGAGAAAGAAGCAAGAGCGCAGGGTATTGGAGGAGAAGTATTGTGCGAGATTTTTTAATTGAGTATTTAGTAGTTAGTATAAAGTATTAAGACTTGAGGATTTGACGATAAGGTGAAAGTGTTTTGTGTGGTGTATTTATCTAAATACTAAATACTTAATACTAAATACCAAAGCATTAAAAATAAAAATAAAGTTTATGTCACGTATAGGTAGAGCACCCATCACACTTCCCAAAGCAGTTACAGTAGAAGTACTGAGCGGCAATATTGTGAAAGTGAAAGGCCCAAAGGGAGAAATGTTTCAGGCGGTTGATCCGGATATATCTGTAAAGATAGACAGCGGTGTTGTTACTGTTGAAAGACCTACTGAGCAAAAAAGACACAAAGCATTGCACGGTACATACCGCGCTTTGATAAACAATATGGTAATAGGCGTAAGCGATGGATATACTTCCAGGCTTGAGCTGGTAGGTGTGGGTTACCGTGCTGATGTTGCCAAAAACGTTTTGACTTTAAGTGTTGGTTATTCTCACCCGGTAGTTGTTTTACTGCCCGAGGAAATCAAAGCATCGGCTAAACAGGATAAAGGACAAAATCCTATCATTACCCTGGAGACTTATGATAAAGATCTTTTAGGACTTGTTTGTTCTAAAATCCGCTCTATCAGAAAGCCTGAGCCGTACAAAGGAAAAGGTATCAAGTTTGCAGGTGAATTACTGAGAAGAAAAGCCGGTAAGTCAGCAGCTAAGAAGTAATAAGAAATAGGAATTAGAAATTTATTTAGCCGTAAGGCAATCATCTGAAAACATTGTAAGATGGCAGTTAATAAGCTTGAAAGAAGACAGAAGATCAGAAGCAGGATTCGCGGAAAAATAAGCGGAACTACCGAAAGACCAAGATTTAGCGTATTTCGCAGCAACCGTGACATTTATGTTCAGTTGATTGATGACAGCCAGGGAGTTACTGTGCTGGCTGCTTCAACCAGAGATAAAGATTTTACCCGCACCGGTAACAAGGTTGAACAAAGCAAATCTATTGGAAGCGCAGTAGCTAAAAAGGCTGTTGAAAAAGGAATTACGGAAGTGGTATTTGACCGCGGAGGTTTTTTATATCACGGCCGTGTAAAGGCGGTTGCCGAAGGCGCCCGTGAAGGTGGACTTAAATTTTAAACTGATCATTAGATTCAATAAAAGAAAATGGCAAAATTGAACGTTCAAAAGCTCAAAGCGAGCGAACTGGAATTGAAAGATAAAGTGGTGAACATCCGCCGTGTAACCAAGGTTACAAAAGGAGGACGTACTTTCACTTTTACTGCAACAGTGGTTGTAGGTAACGGTAACGGTATCGTTGGTGAAGGTTTGGGTAAAGCGCGTGAAGTACAGGAAGCTATTCAAAAGGCTATTGATGACGCAAAGAAGAACCTTGTAAGTGTTCCGGTATTTAAAGGAACTATTCCACACGTACAACATGGTAAGTTTGGTGCGGCAAAAGTAATGCTTAAGCCTGCTTCTCAGGGTACCGGTGTAATTGCAGGTGGAGCTATGAGAGCGGTATTGGAAAGTGCAGGTATTAAAGACGTATTGGCTAAGTCGCAAGGTGGTTCAAACCCTGCAAACGTTATAAAGGCAACTTTAGATGCACTTGGTAAATTGCGCGATCCTTTCACAGTTTCTAAAAACCGTGGAGTTTCAATGGAAAAAGTATTTAAAGGATAGTATTGAGTAGTGAGTATTAGTAGTTAGATAAATACAGAAAACAAATATCATGGCAAAGGTTAGAGTAACAAAAATCAAAAGCACGATCGAAAAAGACGAGCGTCAGAAAAGGACTATGCAAGCCCTTGGATTGAGCAAGATCGGCGATAGCAACGAAATTGAACAATCTGCAGCAGTTGCAGGTATGATCAGAAAAGTATTGCATTTGGTTAAGGTGGAAAATATTTAGTGAATAAACGACAGTAAACATTTCGAAAATGGAATTGCACAATCTGAAACCTGCTAAAGGTTCAACAGGAACGAAAAAAAGATTAGGCCGTGGACAAGGTTCTACCGATGGCGGAACTTCGTCAAGAGGTCATAAGGGAGCTAAGTCACGTTCAGGATACAAGCAAAAGCTTGGTTTTGAAGGTGGACAAATGCCTTTACAAAGAAGACTTCCAAAAGTTGGATTCAAGAACCACTCAAGAGTTGAATATACTTCTTTGAACCTTGGTCAAATTGATGCCATAGTTGCTAAATATGGTGTGAAAGAAATTACTGTAGAGAATTTGCGCGAGAATGGGCAACTTTCTAAGTTCGCTTTGGTAAAAGTACTTGGCACCGGGGAATTGAAGGGGAAGGTGAACGTAACTGTTCACGCCATCAGCGAATCGGCCAAGGCCAAAATTGAAGGGCTTGGTGGAGTTGTAACGATAGTAAGGTAATCATTCAAAAACATACAAAAGGATTTCCTGACCGGAAGTCCTTTTTCACTTAGAACAGGACGTATGAAACTTATTCAGAAATTAAGAGAGATATGGAGCATAGAAGAACTCAGACAGAGAATTCTTTTAACGCTTGGCCTTATCCTGGTCTACAGGTTAGGAACCTATATCACCCTTCCCGGTATTAATCCTCTGGCTCTCGAATCTATCAAATCGCAGGGATCAAGCGGTATACTTGGTTTGGTTAACTTATTTGCGGGAGGTGCGTTTGCCCGTGCTTCGGTTTTCGCATTAGGTATCATGCCATATATCTCTGCCTCTATCGCTATCCAGTTGTTAACCCTGGCAATTCCTTATTTCCAGAAGTTACAGAAAGAAGGTGAAAGCGGAAGAAGACAATTAAATCAATATACCCGTTTGCTCACTATTGCTGTTACAGCTTTTCAGGGTGCAGGTTATGTTGTTTATTTAAGAAACGCTGACCAGGCTGCTGTTGTACAATCACTTTCACCTATCATTTTCTCTATATCTACCATCGTTACTTTAACGGCGGGTACATTATTTGTAATGTGGATGGGAGAGAAGATAACCGACAAAGGAATTGGAAACGGTATCTCCCTTATCATCATGGTAGGTATCCTTGCCAGGTTCCCGGGTTCAATCCTTGAGGAATTGTCTTCACGTATTATTTCAAAAGGTGGTTTGATCGTTTTCGTTATAGAACTTGCATTTTTGGTGGTTGTTATCGGGGCTTGTATTCTCCTTATACAGGGAACGCGAAGAATTCCGGTTCAATACGCAAAAAGAAATATAGTACAAGGTGGAAAAATGATGCAGGCTGGTGGTGTTCGCCAATACCTTCCTTTAAAGCTGAACGCTTCGGGCGTTATGCCAATCATCTTTGCACAGGCTATCATGTTCCTTCCTGCAACTATTGCTCAGTTCCTACCGGGCTTTGATCAGAACGGGAAATTTTTGATCGCCTTCAACGATATCAAATCAATACCTTATAACCTTACTTATTTCTTATTGATAGTTGCCTTCACTTATTTCTACACGGCCCTTATCATCAACCCAACACAAATAGCTGATGAGTTGAAACGTAACAGCGGATTTATCCCCGGTGTGAAACCAGGTAAAAAAACTGAAGAGTTTATTGATAACGTAATTTCAAGGATCACTTTACCGGGCGCAATATTCTTAGGAATAGTAGCCATTATGCCGGCCATTGTAATGATGTTTGACGTTAACCGCGCCTTTGCACTTTTCTTTGGTGGTAGTTCTATCCTTATCATGGTAGGTGTTGTGCTGGATACCCTTCAAACTATTGAAACTTATTTATTGAACCGTCACTATGATGGATTAACCTCCTCAGGACGGATAAAAGGACGACAAGGATTTGCTACGGCAAGTATGTAAATCAAACTTTAACCCCTCTCTTAACCGAGAGGGTTTTTTGTTTTATAGAAATGGCAATTAAGATAAAAACATCCGAGGAGATTGAACTGATACGCAAAAGCTGCGCTCTGCTTTCAAAAACTTTGGCCGAAGTGGCCAAAAAACTGAAGGCTGGCACAACCGGTGTTCAGCTGGATAA
>JAQBNQ010000597.1 GCA_028288545.1 Bacteroidota bacterium | reverse complement strand
TGGGTTGTTCTGTTAGCACCTCTTATACTTTAAATCAACCTACACCTATAGTAATTGACACAGTTATTATTACAGAAGCAACCTGCCAGGCCGGTGGTTGTATTGTAATTGTTGCACACGGCGGCACAGGGCAGTTAATTTACCACTGGTCAAACGGTGCCAACGGCGATTCTATCTGTGGCCTTTCAGGCGGCAATTACTTATTGACAATTACTGATCAGAACGGATGTCAAATTGTAACTTCATACACTGTTACTGCTGCTGCAGGTACGGTAGTGTTTGGAGCGGATACCATTACTAACATATTATGTTTTGGCGATAGCACCGGTAGCATTCATATAAGCGCCAGCGGCGGAACCGGAGTTATTCATTATCACTGGAGTTACCGGAATGCCACTACATCTTCCATTTCAAATCTTACTGCCGGAATTTACACCGTTACTATAACTGATAGCGTAGGTTGTTCTGCAACTATGTCGTACGCGGTTACTCAACCAAGCCAGATTGTAATTGATACAGTTTACACTACGCAGGCAACGTGCCAGGCTGGTGGATGTATCAAAATTACTTCAAGCGGAGGCACCGGTATTATCACATACCGTTGGCCTTCAGGTGCAACTACCGATTCGCTTTGCGGTTTGGCAGGCGGCCCTATTACAGTTACAGCTACCGATCAAAACGGATGTACAGTAGCGCGAACGTTTACTATTACGGCGGCACCGGGTGTTATCGTATTTGACAGTTCACGCGTTGATAGTGTTACCTGCCATGGCGGTAGCAACGGAAGCATAACTATTTATACTTCGGGCGGTACAGGTACTGTTCATTATCACTGGAGTTACCAGAATGATTCTACAACAACTATTACCGGGTTACCTGCAGGTACTTATACTGTTACAGCTTCTGACGGAAACGGCTGTTCTGTAACTTCATCATTTGTTGTTGGCGAACCACCATTGCTTACTGCTACAATTAATTACACACCTATCCTTTGTTTCCTTGCAACTGATGGTAATGCAACAGTTACTGCAGCCGGAGGTTCACCGGGTTATACTTACAGATGGAATATCAATAACCAAACCACCGATAGTATTTCTAATCTATCTCAGGGAGGTATCACTGTAACTGTAACTGACTCGAAAGGATGTACCGTTACCGCTTCGGCTAACATTGCGCAAAGAGCACAAATAACTTCTACGGTTATTGCACGTCCTTTCCCTTGTCATACACCTGCTTATGGTAATGCAACAATTACTACAGGTGGTGGTGTTGCACCACTTACCTTTACAGTACCCGGATATGGCAGTGTTATCGTTTCTGAAATTGGAAATGACACAGCGGCGCACTTCGATAGCTTACCTCCGGGACAGTACCCTGTAATTATTACAGATTCTGTAGGATGTACAGCCAACAACATTATCGTTGTACCACCATCCGCATCTGATAGTATTACCGAAGCAAACACACCAACAACATGTTTCGGTGCAAATGATGGAAGCATTACCATTACTGTGTATGACCTTCAAAACGGGCCATTCGGATTCTCGTTAGATGGCGGACCTTTCCAAACAAGC
Source organism: Bacteroidota bacterium (assembly GCA_028288545.1). Classification (GTDB taxonomy): domain Bacteria; phylum Bacteroidota; class Bacteroidia; order Chitinophagales; family LD1; genus Bog-950. Next base: position 5,338 of record JAQBNQ010000597.1, on the reverse strand, counting down.
AATGTCTTTGATAATGTGACGGGGGGCATTCATACGGTCACGGTAAGCAATAGTTATGGATGTGCCAAAACCTTTACCGACACGGTGATACAGCCACAGGCCGGTTATATTACACCAAATCCGGATACAGTTAGAACTACGATTGAAACAGCAACCCCACTAATAGTTACGCCGAACAACTTTACCAACCCGGTTTATACCTGGACACCTGCTGACGGATTGAGCTGTACTGATTGCTCTACTCCATCGGCAACCGTTTCCGGACCTACTGTTTACTATGTAACCGTAAGCGATTCGCTGAACAAGAATTGTGCGGCAGTTGATACCGTGGTTGTATTGGTGGATGGCCAGTTCCATATGCCTTCGGCATTTACACCTAACGGAGATGGTAAGAATGATTTCTTCGGACCTGTTTCGTTCAGCTATGCTACCGTTAAGTCGTTCAGAATATACAATCGTTGGGGCGAATTAGTACATAATTCAAACACACCTTGGGATGGCAAACTGGACGGTAAAGACCAACCTGCCGGAACATACCTGTACTACATTGTTGCAGACCACTACGACCAATACGACTACACCAAAATTGTTACCGAAAAACAAGAAGGTTCGGTTACCTTGTTGAGGTAAGCTTATTGTATAACAACTACTGATATTGACGCCCGGAAATTTTTTCGGGCGTTTTTTATTGTATAATTTTGGTATCTTGAAGTTCAGGGAATCCTTTCGGATGCTGATCCCTCCCTGAAACCTTAAATGAAACCGGTATATAACAACGAGCAAAAAGAGGAAACTGCCCAGGAAGCCCTGATCCGTAAGCTGGAACTTAAAATACAGCAACAGGAGCAGGAGATTCAGCAAACCGGTTTTCTTCTGGATAAGCTGTTTACCAATATGGGGGAAGTGTTTTTTTCGGTGGATATGAACCCGCTACATCTTACTCATATTTCATCATCCTGCGAAAAAGTATACGGCTACACAGCCGAAGAATTTAAAGATAATCCCGAACTGTGGCGCGAAGTATCTTTTCCTGAAGACAGGGAAACTGTGGATGCCAATTTTGCTAAGCTTTTGAAGGGCGAAACAATGGTTAGCCGGCATCGCATAATACATAAGGATAAAAGTATCAGGTGGCTGGAAACCACAAAAACTCCTACGCTGGATAAGAAGGGAAAGTTGATAAGGATAGATGGTGTAAACAGGGAAGTAACAGAGCAGGAAAACGCGGGCAAACTGATAAACGAAGGACACCAGGCGCTTGCATTCAGTGAAGGAAAATTTAAAATGTTTTTTGACAACAGCGTGGATGGATTAATGATTGCAAAACCTGATGGTACTTTTCGCGAGGTAAATCAGGCTTTGTGCGATATGCTGGGTTATTCGCACCATGAACTTTTACAACTTACCCGCCAGCAAATAACGGTGGAGGATACCAGCCTGAAAGAAGCACTAAAAACCAGATGGGAGGAGGGTCGGTTTCGCGGGGTTTTAAAAATGATAAGAAAAGACGGCGCTATTATTGAGACTGAAATTTCAAGCGCTTTTTTTAAAGACAAAACCGGCGAAACATTTTCGTACGTAAGCTTTAAGGATATTACTCAAAAGCTGCTTGCCGAAAGAAGCATTAACAACAGCGAAGCCAACCTGAATGCACTGATAAACAGCACAACCGACTCGATCTTTGCAATTGAAAAAAGTGGTAGAATAATTGCAATGAATAAAGCCTTTTATGATCGCAGCCTGGAATACCTGGGCATAAGGTTTAAAGTGGGCGATGATCTTTTTCATAGTAACGCAGGACAGGCGATGCAGGCCCGGTGGCACAAGCATGTAGAACTGGCCTTTAGGGGCATTCACTTTAGAATTGAAGAAAGTCTTGTGTTTGAGGGGCAAACTTATTACAGCGAAATATCTTTTACTCCTATTAAACAGGGCGAGGAGATAACCGGTATGGTTTGTTTTTCGCGCGATATAACCGGCAAGAAGCTAAACGAGGAGAAATTAAAGAACAGCGAAAAGCGGTTTCGTGCTTTGATTGAAAACAGCAACGACGTTATCAGTTTAAATAATGCTGATGGGAGTATTCAGTACATGAGCCCTTCTGCCCGGGCTGTTCTGGGTTACGATCCTGAAAAAATGGTGGGCAAAAATCCATTTGAAAATGTGCATCCCGATGATATGCCGCGACTTGTTACGTTGTTTAAAAACGTGATGCAGCAGGCCGGCAACAGTGCCACTGCCGAATGGCGCCAGAAGCATAGCAACGGCGGGTGGATATGGATGGAAGGCACTGCTACTAACCTGTTGCATGACCCTGCCGTAAATGCGATCGTTGATAATTTCAGGGATATATCCGAACGCAAAATTGCTGAACAAAAACTGGAAAAGGCCGCTAATGAGTTGAGCCAGATATTTAATAGCGTGGAGGAGGGATTGTTTTCCATGGATATGGTAAGGCAGCAGTATTTGCAGGTGTCTGCCGGCTGCGAAAAAATTTATGGCTATTCTATTGCAGATTTTTTTGCTAATCCGCGCTTATGGTACCAGGTTGTACACCCGGAGGATAAAACCATTTTAGACAAGGTGGATATGGATCTGCACGACAGCAAAAATGTGGAAGTGCAGTTTAGGATCATACATAAAAATAAAAGTGTAAGATGGGTAGAGGTAAAAATTATTCCTACCCTTAATGAGTTGAGAATTCTGCTGCGGATTGATGGGATTGTAAAAGACATAACCGCCCGTAAGGAGGCTGAAGAAAAACTACAGCACAGTGAACAGCGATTCCGTGCGTTAATTGAAAAAGGAGGCGATGGAATTTTGATCATTATAGACAAGAAAATTGCCTACGTAAGTCCCTCTATAAAAACAGTAATGGGGTACGAGCCTGCTGAAATGATTGGCAGAAGCCCCTATCCTTATATAGATCCTAAAGACGAAAAAGGAGTGTTAGACCTGATAAGTACTATTAGAGAAACACCCGGTAAATCGGTGCTTTTTCAAACGCGATGGAAGCATAAAGATGGAACATGGCGATGGCTTGACTGCAGTGTTACAAATCAAATGACAGTAGAGGGTGTTAATGGAATGGTCTCCACATTCCGCGACATTACCGATCGCAAACATGCAGAAGATGAATTGCAGGCCTTAAACCAGGTGCTCGAAAAAAAGGTGGTTGAACGCACCACCCAGTTAAATGACGCCAACAAAGCACTTGAATCGTTTTCGTATTCAGTAGCACACGATTTACAAGCCCCTTTGCGAATACTAAAGGGCTATGCCAACATTCTTAAAACGGAGCACGATAATGAGTTGAACAGCGAAGGCCAGCGCTTATTATCTGTTATCATGAATTACGCCGGCATTATGAGCCAGTTGATTTCAGACCTTCTTAACTTTTCTCAGGTTACGCGTATGTCTATCTCCATATCGCCGGTTGACAATAATAAATTGGTGAACGAAGTGATAGAAACTGTAAGGCAAACTTATCCCGATATGAAGGCCCGCATAAAATTAAATGAACTTAGCACCTCTAACTGCGACGCCAACCTGGTAAGGCAGGTATGGTTCAATCTTATTTCCAATGCGGTAAAATATTCGCGGAAAAAGGACGATCCGTTTGTTGAAATCGGAGTTAAGGATCAGGATGGCAAGGCGGTTTATTATGTAAAAGATAATGGTGTTGGATTTAATATGGAACACGAGCACAAATTGTTTGAAGTTTTCCATCGGTTACATAAACAAAGCGAGTTTGAGGGCTCAGGCATCGGCCTGGCACTGGCTGCCAGTATAGTGGCAAAGCACGGAGGCAGGATATGGGCAGTGGGAAAAGCTAACGAAGGTGCTGTGTTTTACTTTACGCTCTCATAACACGCCTGTTTTCAGGCTAAATACATAGGCCCTTTAAAATTTGAAAAAAAGGTTTTCTTTCGTAGCTTTCCAACGTGCAAATGCCTTCGTGTAAACCCCTGAATATATGACTACTGCAATTAATATTCTATTAATTGAAGATAACGAGGATGATGTTTTTTTGATCATCAAAGAACTTTCGCGCTACTGGACCAAAATCAACCATTTAAGGGTTGAAAAACTAAGCGAACTTGAGGCTGCCTTAAAGCAAAAATGGGATATCATTCTTTCCGATTTTATGCTACCAGAGTTTGATGGCCTGACAGCTTTGCGGCTTATCAGGCATAATAAAATAGCAACGCCTTTCATTTTAGTTTCGGGCAGGGTGGAAGAGGATGTGGCCGCCAGTATGATGCGCCTGGGCGCCAACGATTATATCATGAAGGACAACCTGAAAAGATTGGAGCCAGCGATAAGAAGGGAGTTGAATGAACAGTCGGTGCGGAAAGATTTAAAGGCTGCAGAAGAGAAAGTACAGGAACTTTCGAAAATAGTTGAGCCTCTTTCCCAAAAAGCAACCGAGCAAGGGTCTACAAAGCATCCGGATATTGGCTCGCATCTTACTGAAGGTATTCAGGCAGATAACATTAAAGAGCGGCATAAGGCTGTAGTTAATATTTTATATGCCGCCAACCTTATACGTAAGCACCAGGCAAAAATTTTGGAGCGCCATAATCTTAGCGAGCCACAGTTTAATGTGCTGCGGGTATTAAAGCGTCACTTTCCTAAGGAGGTATCTATTAACCTGGTAAAGGAAGAAATTGCCAACAAAACGAGCGATGTATCCCGCATTATAGACCGCATGGTTAAATCGGGCCTGATCCATTATTTTCAAAATCCACACGATAAAAGGGTAAGGAATATTTCTATCACTCAAAAAGGTGTGGAAGTGCTTACCGAAATGGATAAAAGCGCTAACGAAATGTTTTTGCCCGATAGCTACCTGCCCGAAGAGGATGCCCGCACTGTTAATCAAAAGCTGCAAAAGCTGCTGAATTTGATGGACGAATAGTGGCACCAACTCTTACGCCTCTATAGGCGAAAACGCGTATAAAATCCCTGTCATAAATTATCTTTCAATTTATTTTGAAAATTCGATAAGTAATCTTTACCTTTACATCCGTAAGGAAAAGAAGCCATGAAACTTGACGAAGCCAAACAGAATTTTGTAGAAGCCTGGGGCACCTTGGGAACCAACTGGGGCATTAACCGCACCATGGCGCAGATACATGCCCTGCTGCTTGTAAGTGATGAGCCATTGAGCACCGATGAAATTATGGAGAAGCTTGACATTAGCCGCGGTAATACCAATATGAATATGCGGGCGCTGATTGATTGGGGACTTGCAGAGCGCAAAGTAAAGCTTGGTGAGAGAATGGAGTTTTTTGTAGGTGAAAAAGATATTTGGAGAGTGGCAGTTAAGATAATA
>JAQBNQ010000350.1 GCA_028288545.1 Bacteroidota bacterium | reverse complement strand
ATTTTGTTGCCATTTGCAGCTAATTCGCCGGTTTCCATGTCTTTATACACAATAATTGCCGGTGCCAAACGTCTCTATGATGATTTTTGCCGGCCTTGTAAAGAACATTTATTTACTTGCAACAAATGCTTGATTTTAGGTGTTTAATGCATTATATTGACTTGAAAGACGGGGAAATTTCTATTTTCGCGTTTCGTTTCAGAGAAATCACATTAAGATAATTATCATATAAAATACGGAGGCAGATAATGAGGCAACTAAAAATCTCGAAATCGATTACCAACCGCGAGAGCCAATCCATTGAAAAATATTTACAGGAAATAGGTAAAGAAGACCTGTTAACACCTGAAGAAGAAGTGGAACTTGCCCGCAGAATACGGGCCGGGGACCAGACTGCATTAGAGAAACTTACAAGGGCGAATCTTCGTTTCGTGGTTTCCGTTGCAAAACAATACCAGAACAACTCACTTTCCCTGAATGACCTTATCAATGAAGGGAATCTTGGACTAGTAAAAGCTGCCCAAAAGTTTGACGAAACCCGTGGATTTAAATTCATCTCCTACGCGGTGTGGTGGATCCGCCAGTCTATTATCCAGGCTTTGGCCGAGCATAGCCGTATGGTGCGTTTGCCTTTAAATAAGGTAGGCTCATTAACCAAGATCAATAAAGTTTTTTCCGAACTGGAACAAAAATATCAGCGCGAACCTACGCCTGAGGAAGTTGCCATGGTGTTGGATATAACGGTTGAAGAAGTTGAAGCAACGCTTGGTATCTCTGCCCGTCACGTATCTATGGATGCACCGTTTACCGATGGTGAATCGAATGCATTGATCGATGTATTGGAGAACTTTAACGCAGAACAAACCGATAAACACCTTGATTACAAGGACTCTTTAAGAATTGAAACTGAAAGAACGCTTGCTTCTTTAACTGAAAGAGAAAGAGAAGTTATCAAATTATTCTTTGGTATCGGTGTAGAGCATCCTATGACACTTGAAGATATTGGCGAACAACTGGGCATTACCCGCGAACGTATCCGCCAGATAAAAGATAAAGCTATCACTAAATTACGCTCTCAGTCTCGCAGTAAGGCTTTGAAGGCTTATTTGGGACAATAGACCCCTCCTAAATCCTCCCCGAAGGGGAGGACTTGAAAGCAGAAACGCTCCGAATTTTCGGGGCGTTTCTGCTTTATTTCCCTAGTAGCACCGTAAATTTTTCCTTTTCAAACCGGTTTAGAATCCCCTCAATTTTATCGAAGGCTAAGTTTCTATCAGCAATAATCCGGATAGTGATGGGCTGCCCTTTATATTTCTCGCAGATAGAATCCAGGGAAACAGGTTCTGTTGCAATATTGATATTACCAGTTGAGTCAATCATAATGATAAGGTCGGGTACTTTTACGCTTTTTAGTTGAAGTGAAAACTCCTTAAGGCATTTATTGTAAACTGAAACTTTAGGGTTCTGTCCTCCCCGCAATCTAACCTCATCACTTATTATTTTTTCTGTCCGGAGTACGTTTTCGATTACCATATTATCCTGGCATTCGATGATAAAATAAATGGAGTCGTTTGAATTTTTAGCCAGCACATCCTTTACGTATTTCTTTACCCCCTTGCTGTTGGTTGTGGTTGACTCTATTCTCAATTCAGGGACCTTATCACATAAAATATGAACTGTTTTTGTCTGACAGAAAACCGGGCAGATACAACAAGCGATAAAAAATATGGTGATGACTAAAGGTTTCATGCTACCTTGCTTTTACCTTTTGGCTTCCAAATTCGAACCAGTAATAAAACAATAAAAGTAAGGGTTGCGAATGAATAAAGCTGAAAGACGCTTCTCCACCATATACCGGCTTTCAAAGTTTTGTTGGTGCTTGTTTCAGTGGAGTTACTCCAGGCAATAAACGCGTCGGCCATAGGTAATTTACCGAATAGGAATTTTTTCTGGTCTTTGGTTCCTGTAGGTATTCCAAATGCCTCTAAACTATTTCTCAAACCAATTGCGGTCGTTTCATCTCCGGCCAATACCGTCGCTCTTAAGCCAACAATTGAAGCGGAAGCGCCAACGCCCCAAACTACAGGACCCGAATCAGAATCACGATCCCCTTCCACCCCTTTCGGATATTCCCTGGTACCCGGTAATCCTAACCGTTTCACTAAAAAAATTTTTTGGTAAATATCGAATTGCCTTTTGGCAAACGACGTATCTACATCCCACAAAAAATTCAACATCAGGCTTTGCGATGAGCCCCTGGCATTTTGCATTGGCCTACCCGTAATCGCATTTACCGAATGAGGCATCAATCCGGTAGTATCCAAATTCTCATTCACTTTTCCTATCCATCGCTGAATAGTGCCTTGAAATTTTGGTGCCCTTATTTTGTCATGCAGGGCGAGTGCGGCCGCGCACAAGGTCATATCAGCCGGCCATGCGTAACCCGGGTAAGATTCGGCATATGGAGTTTTTTCGCTGTCAATAAATGCTGCTATTTCCTTGCAGCGTGATTCGAAAAAACTGATTTCTACTGTATCTCTAAGCGCTGGTTCTTCAATAGAAAGCTTTTTACCCAATACGTAACTTGTCCAGCCGGTGTAAAAAGCTCCATAAGGGATTTTAAGAGATTTGTCAAAAATAATCCTGCCCTTGTCGCTATTCATGTGTGCAAAGGCCCATTGTATTTCGTCATGTGCATGATGGTAGAAAGCTGTATTGTGCTTTAACGGAGCAGCGAGTTCTGTCAACGATAAACCATACAGCGCATTCATAAAAATAAATCCTTCCGGAAACACCGCCTGCATGTCATCCGCTGCGCTCTTGTGCATTTCTTCTTCCAGAAAATTCAACTGCCGGTATAAATCCGCGTTTACTTCACTCCCTTCAATTGAAATGAAACGCGGCTGATAGTAAAGCTTGTAATTCAGGTATGATAAGAGGGTGAGAATTAGTACTAATAAGAAGCTAAAAACAAATTTAAACATCAGCAATTTTGAGTAGTGAAGTTAGGAGTTCGTTTTTAATCAATTTTTACAGGATCCCCTTCAACTCGGTCAAAGTAGTTATCTCGTAAGTAACAGCCTCGCGCTTCCTGTTTTTATTGGGGTTGAAAAACACCTGGTCCATACCTGCATTTTTAGCGCCTACTATATCGGTGTTGTAATTGTCGCCAATCATAATACACTCTTCAGCGTGTGTGAATGCGCGGCCCATGGCCAAATCAAAAATTTGTTTGTCGGGTTTTTGGGTGCCTACTTCTTCCGAAATAATGATGTGTTCGAAGAAAGGCCTTAAGCCCGAGTTTTCAATTTTAATCCATTGCACCTCGGCAAAGCCATTGGTAATAAGATGCATTTTATATTTTTTCTCCTGCAGGTATTTCAGCACATCCATGGCATCAGGAAATAACGCCGTATTGCGGGGACTAAGCGTTACGTAACTTTCCGCCATTACCTCGGCAAGTGCAGTATCATCAATTTTAAAGGCCTTTAAGGTGTCATTAAACCTGCCGTGGCGCACTTGTTCCTTAGACACAATACCATGATGATAGCGGGCCCAATAGCGGTCGTTAATAGGCACATATTTTTCATGAAACTTTTCGAATGAGGGAATTCCTTTTCCACCTAAATCATTCTCATCAAATATCTGCATCAACGCCCGCCGCGAGTTCGTTTCAAAATCCCAAAGCGTATGATCCAGATCAAAAAAGATGTGTTTGTATTTCATAAATGTGATAATTACTCAACTTCCAAAAGGGCAGACACGTGGGTCTGCCCCTACACTATTCATTCGCTAATTCCCCCATTCGCTAATTATTTCATCTCCTGGCACAATTCAATCAAAACCCCGTTCGTGCTTTTAGGATGAAAAAAGAAAACCAGCTTGTTATCTGCTCCCGGTTTTGGCTTATCTGAAATAGCCTGAAAACCTTCGTTTTTAAGCCGTTCCACCTCTTTTTCAATATCCTCTACCGCAAATGCAATGTGATGAATGCCTTCGCCCTTTTTATCAATAAATTTGGCAATGGCGCTTTCGGCATTGGTGGCATGTAGCAATTCAATTTTGGAGGCTCCTATTTGGAAAAAAGACGTATCCACATTCTCTGAAGCTACAGATTCAACCTTATAATGAGGGCTTCCTAATAACTGCCCAAAAAGCTTGTTTGATGCCTCCAGGTCTTTAACCGCTATTCCGATGTGCTCAATTTTTAACATAAAATCATTTTTTCCGTCAAAAGTCATAAAATCATTTGCCCACCCCCTACCGGCCTGGGATTCACAGATTGAAATAAATCTATTTGCGTTTAATCTGTGAATCTGTGGCTATGCATTTGCTCTTTTTGTGAACAAAGAAAGAAATAAGCTGTTAACTTTGCGTAAGTAGATTTTATCACCTAAGCGGTAAAGAAATTATGTTGTTCGTATCAGAAAAAGCTAAAGCAAAAATAGACGAGATTATGGCTGAAAAGCACATGGACGGTGGGCATTTTGTCCGTGTTTCGGTGCAGGGAGGCGGTTGCTCGGGTCTTTCCTATAAAATGGATTTCGACAATAAAATAAATCCTGACGACCAGGAGTTTGAAGATAAGGGCGTTAAACTGGTTACAGACTTGCGCTCGTTCCTATACGTTTGTAATACCACCCTTGAATATACCGATGGATTAAACGGAAAGGGCTTTCATTTCCAAAATCCCAATGCTACCCGTACCTGCGCCTGTGGCGAGAGTTTTGCGGTGTAGCGAGAAGTATTCCGGGCTGAATTTGTAGAATGAAACGACTCTATACTGCCCTATAATTTCCTTTTTAATTATTAGTTGCCGGGCTCAAACCCCATCGGAAGAATATATCCGGCAAAATTCTATTCAAATCACTAATAGGAAGGTGCTCAATGATAGTATTTACAATCTCCTATCCGGATATAAAGCAATTTTTGTTGGAGAGTCGCATGGCGCCTCTGAACCTGCTGAATTTGTTGAGGGTATTGTCAAATTATTTCTAGCGCATAATCGTGAAGTTATTTTAGGAATGGAAATTCCAACGGATGTCATGACAGAATTTAGTCTTAAGAGAACTGAACAGAGCCTGCGGGAGACAAAATTTTTTAGCACAGAAAATGGTGATGGCAGAAAAAGTAAAGCATGGGCGGGTTTATTATTGTCTTTGATAAATACTAAGGTGCAATACGTTTTTTTTCTTGGTACCCATGATCAATGGACTCATCAGAATCCCGGTGTCGATGAGAACTGGGATAGTCTGATGTATGAGAACGTCAATACTGCTATAAAAGCACACCCCAACGCTGTGTTTGTTGGTTTGTGTGGAGGTTTTCATAACATGCTTGACACCTTTATGTCGCTTACGCCAATGGCTTATTATCTACGGAACGCAAGTAATAGGGCATTAAAAAACAATTCGGATTTATTATCGCTTGAGCATCAGTTTGAATCGGGAACAGAGTATAACCTTATTAGATCAGATTCGGGCGATTTTGAACTCAAGGTGCGGCCGTATAGAAGAAGTGAATCTCCTTTCAGCAAGGCGGTAAAATTTGACAACTACATTTTTATAGGGAAGGGCTCGTATGGCTATTCCGGAGTCATTTTTTCGAGAAAGGTAACTGCTTCTTTAAGTTGGATAGAAGACAAGGAGAAATGAAAGCAGGAATAGTTAAGAGGCAATACTTATTCTCGACGCTTAAAAGAATTATCTTTTGAAAGTGTAAGTTTTTGCAACAACTGCAAAAAGAATAATGATCATAAACATGATGGCGAGCATATAATACCAGTTTTTACTTAGTATTACGGCTAATTGATAGTTTCGGACATGTTTATTGGCACCATTATATCCGGTGTACGTTGTATTAAGTTTCTCAAATTCTGTATAGGCCTTTTTTAGCTCTCCCTTTTTTTGTAGCGATAGCGCTTTTAAGAATTTCGCTTCTTTAAAAACAGAATCTATTTGTATACATTTTTCAAAATCGGATATGGCTTTATCATATTGTTGTAAGCGGTAAAAGCACAAGCCACGGTTAAAGTAGCCTTCCTTTTTTAATGGAAATTCCGATACCAGTTCATCGAAATAAACTGAAGCTGAATCAAATTGATTTTTATTGAACTGCTCGTTTCCTTTTTGATAGAGAGAATCGATTTCGGAACGAAGGTTGAAGGTGGAAAGTACAAGGGTTAAGATAATTAAGGAAGTTACCACCCACCTTAATTTTCTTAATTCCCGGTTTCTCATAATGGCTAATTCAGGTTATTCATATAGCGGAAACTGCTTCATAAACTCGTTCACTTCGCTTTTTGTTTTGCTAATGAGCGCTTCATTCTCAACGTTGCAAACTATTTGGTCTATCCAGTCTGCAACCTGCTGCATATCTTTTTCCTTCAATCCACGGGTAGTAATAGCCGGTGTGCCTAAACGAATTCCTGAGGTAACAAATGGCGATTTATCATCAAACGGCACCATGTTTTTGTTGCAGGTAATGTCGGCCTTTACCAGAGCGTTTTCTGCTTGTTTGCCTGAAATGTTTTTATTCCGAAGATCAATTAACATCAGGTGGTTGTCGGTTCCGCCAGATATTATCTGGTAGTTTTTGTTGGTTAAAGCTTTGGCAAGCGCCTGCGCATTGTTCTGTACCTGCTTTTGGTAAGTTTTAAATTCATCCGTAAGCGCTTCGCCAAAGGCAATTGCTTTTGCCGCAATAACGTGTTCTAATGGCCCACCTTGTGTTCCCGGAAAAACAGCTGCGTCCAGCACGGCGCTCAT
>JAQBNQ010000554.1 GCA_028288545.1 Bacteroidota bacterium | reverse complement strand
AAAGAAAGAGAGAAGCAAGATGGAGCAGGAATGACAGGAATTGAATCCGGATCGTTAACATCAAAATCGAGGTTGGAGGTAAAACCTGATATCGCAAAGGAAAAGGGTAAAGAACTGGGGCTTCAATATGATACTATTTATAGAATACAATTCTACGCACTAAGGAAGTACCTGCCGCTTGATACAAACTATTATCCGCACCTAAAGGGGTATGACGTTTACGAAGATAGCGGTCTATTCAAGTATGTATTAGGCGAGTACCGGAGCTATAAAGCCTGTTACGATTATTGGAAGGGCCAGATACAACCAAGGTATAAGGAAAGCTTCATTGTTAAGTTCATTAACGGTAAACGGGTACTGAAATAAATAGCCTGAACAAAATGAAAAGCTCATGAATCTTTCAATCGATATAGGAAATACCCAAATTAAATTTGGTTTGTTTATAAAGGACGAATTGAAAGAGGTTTTGCAGGGCGGAGACATTGAACAATTGCTGGATAAGTGCAAGATAAAAAACGCCATTATTTCTAAAACCGGCAGTAATGACGAGATAGAATACAAATTAAAGCAGCGCAAAATAAATACGCTGTTTCTTTCGCAAAGCCTTAAGCTGCCTATCAAAATTGAGTATAAAACACCCGAAACCCTAGGTGCAGATCGAATTGCCGGAAGCGTAGGCGCTAAATCTCTGTTTCCCGAGAATAATGTACTTAAAATTGATTTTGGCACCTGTATTACCTACGATTTTATAAATAAGGAAAATCAGTATCCCGGAGGAGCAATTTCGCCGGGAATGATGATGCGGTTTAAGGCCTTACACAATTACACCGCCAAACTGCCGTTAATTGACCCGATGCAATTTGCCAGCTTTGAGCTTACGGGTACTGACACAGCTACTTCCATCCTTAGCGGGGTTATAAATGGAATAAAGGAGGAAGCCACAGGCATAATAAACCAATATGAAACGCGTTTTGGCAGTTTAAAGGTAGTGGCAACGGGTGGAGATGCGGGTCTGTTTGTTACTCTGCTCAAAAGTGAGATATTTGCCCGCCCTTACCTTGTACTGGAGGGACTAAACCGAATTTTGAATTATAATCTTTAAAGGAAAGTGAAAAAAGCGTATTCCGATTTTATAGTGCTTCGTGCAGGCCTGTTCGCTTTGATGCTTACTCTGTCGTTTTCACAGGTGTTTTCGCAGGCGGCATCGCCTTATTCGCGGTACGGACTTGGCTATATTGAGTCTACCGTTTTTTCGGCGAATAAAGGGATGGGCGAGGTTGCAGCACCTTATGCCAGCGCTGTAAATATCAATTACACAAATCCTGCTTCATACGCGTCTTTGACCAGGACTACCGTTCAAATAGGTGCAAATGTTGAAGGTTTAAGTATTTTAACAAGAGATTCTACCTATAGCTCGGCCGGAGCGGGCATTAGCCACTTTGCTATTGCTTTTGTGCCAAACCCCAAGCACAATAATTGGGCTATAAGCGTGGGAATTGTGCCGGTTAGCATGGTTAATTACAACTTTGCACAGGCCTATTCCGATAGCGTAATAGGAAATTACTACCAGGCCTATACCGGTAGCGGTTCCCTGTATAACGTTTACGTTGGGGGTGCTTATAAAATCAAAGGATTTTCGATTGGTGCGAACATTGGATATACCTTTGGCAAACTGGAATACCAAAAGTTAATTGAGTTTCCGGATACCGCCTATGCTTTTAACACCCGAAATATTACGGACGTAAATATGGGCGGGGTTTCATACTCGGTGGGTGTACAATATCAAAGGCTGATATATAAAAACGTTAATGACCCGGACCCCCGAAGCCAGATATATGCTATGTTCGGTCTTTACGGCTCGGGCGGCACCAAATTGACCACAAAAACATCGACTTACTGGGATAGATTCAGTTATGACGCCAGCAGCAATATTATTGTAAGCGACACGCTGCAATCAACTTTTAAGCAAAAAGGAACGATTACTATGCCATACAATATTGGTGGCGGACTAATGTTTGGAAATGAATTGTATTGGCTGGTTGGAGCAGATTTCAAATATACTAACTGGAAAAACTTTTCATCTCCATTGGATAATGGCAGCCTTGCCAATAGTTACCGCATTTCATTTGGCGCTCAAATAACTCCTAAATACGATGACAGGAACTACTTAAAACGCATTCAATACCGTGCAGGGTTTTACACCGGCAAAAGCGAAATAAACATCAGTGGGTTGCAGTTAACAGAAAATGCCGGCACCGTGGGTATTGGCTTTCCACTTAAAAAGGTTGCTCCGTTTAAAGAACTTGGAACCATTAACGTAACCGGAGAATTTGGTTCGCGCGGAGGAAACGATAAGTCTTTGATTCGCGAAAATTACTACCGCTTTACTTTTGGTTTTGTACTGAACGATATCTGGTTCATTAAGCGGAAATTTGATTGATATGATTTCCCCATTGCGTATAAGCCCTGGTGCAAGGTGGTAAAACCGCAAAATGAAAAGGTTCCATTATATTATATACTGCCTTATCTCCATAGGCCTGTTTTCGTGCAAGCTTAGTCCAACCGAAGAGAAGTTAATACAATCGCACCCCAACGTAAATATTGAGACCGGGAAAGATGTTGTGATCAATTACTCTGATAAAGGTGTTGTAAAAATAAAAGCCATAGCTGCCACGGCCACTCGTTATAACAAAGAAAAATCCTACCTCGAATTTTCTGACGGTATAAAAATTCTTTTTTACAATGCAGCGCATGAAGTGGAAAGCACTGTTACCGCCAAGTATGGAACAGCTTACGAGAATAGTCATTCCATGACAGCCCGCGATAGCGTGGTTGTAATAAATAATAAAGGAGAGATCTTAAATACCGACGAGTTGATATGGGACGAAGAGAAAAAGATAATCTATTCCAATTCGTTTGTAAAGATCACAACTGCCGATGAAATCATCTACGGAAAAGGCATGACCGCCAACCAAAACTTTACCGACTACGTTATCAAAAATATCTCCGGTAAAATAAAAGTGAAAACCAGCGACTTATAAACGTGCTGCAACTTTCCGGTCAAAATTTAACCTCACTACATACAATAATCCTTTAGGCCCCCCCGTTGTATTTTTATAAGATTAATTCAGTATCCGGTGTTAACGCTGTTTGAAATGAGTTTTGTAAACCGGTATCAGTATTATATTTTTCTGGTCCTCATAGATCAGAGTGCGCGGCCGGACCCTGAGAAGTCCGGCCATTTTTTTCCTCATTGTTCATTTATTGAGGACGGATTTCTGGAATTAGCACTATTCTTGTTCTTATGAAAATTCTTCAATACCTTGAAAAGGCCTGGATATTTGCAGGTGCCTGCGCGCTGTTAGTTGCCTTATACAATCTAATTACGCTTCGCGTATTTGATAATCATGTTTATTTCCCTCTTATATGCAGCGTGTTTTGCTTGCTGATATGGTACAATGTTCGCGGTCAGCGCAAATTCAGGGAAAAAGTTTTTGGAGAAAATGATGAGAAACTGAAGAAGAAGTAAACTAAGCCCAAATAATGCTACCATCGCCATAACTCAAAAATCTGAATTGGTGAGCCAGCGCATAATCATATATTTTTCTCCATTCTTCACCCGCAATTGCCGAAACAAGTAACAACAATGTAGATCCCGGTTGGTGAAAATTTGTCACCAGGGCGTTGGCGATTTTTAGTTTATAGCCGGGCGCTATCATAATTTGTGTTTTGCACACCAGTTTTTCAAGATCATTTTTTTTCATCCAGTCAAGAAGTGCCTTCAACGCTTCGTCTGCAGGAATTTCTGACTCAGTTAATTCATAAACTTCCCATTGTTTTATCTCC
This sequence comes from Bacteroidota bacterium, assembly GCA_028288545.1. Taxonomy (GTDB): domain Bacteria; phylum Bacteroidota; class Bacteroidia; order Chitinophagales; family LD1; genus Bog-950. The sequence goes on along the minus strand of JAQBNQ010000554.1, from coordinate 5,697 downwards.
AACTCCTGTAAACTGTATTTTGGATTCAGCTTAGCTTTTAGCCCCATCCAGTACAGTGATTCAATAGTGCGCAAAGAGGTTGTTCCTACCGAAATAACCGGGTTTGTTCCAAGATTTTGACGCAGGCTTTTAATCATATCCATTTTCACATCCATCAGTTCCTCGTGCATTTCATGGCCGTCCATTTGATCGGCTTTTACCGGTTTGAATGTTCCTGCCCCCACGTGCAAGGTGATGTAATCGCATTGCACATTTTGATCTTTCAGCTTTTCGAAAATATTATCGGTAAAATGAAGGCCGGCAGTGGGTGCCGCTACGGAACCTTCGTGATGCGCATAAACCGTTTGATAGCGCGAAAGATCTGTTTCGTCAGGGTTTCTTTTAAGGTAGGGAGGAATGGGCATTTCGCCGGCGTGTTCAAGTACTTCGGCAAAAGTTAAATGCTCCGGCTCCCATTTAAATTCAATAACAAATGCATCGCTTGTTTTAGCTACTATCTCGGCTGTTAATACGACTTCTGGTGTTGGCTTTTCTAATATCTTCTCTTTCCATTTGTTGGCACGGCCTATCATGCAGTTCCACCTGGTGCTTCCGGTCTGCGCCATCGCCGTAACCATGTCCTGCTTTTCGCCGGCAGGTTCAAGGCAAAATATTTCAATTTTTACTCCCTTGTAATTTTCAAACATCAACCTGGCCTGTATAACCTTGGTATTATTAAAAATCAACAGTGAGTTGCTGGGAATGTGCTGGTCTATATTGCGGTAAATATCCTCGCTGATATTACCGTCTTTATATATTAACAACTTTGAAAGATCACGTTCCGCCAGGGGATATTTGGCAATACGATCTTCAGGAAGATCGTAGGAGAAATCTTTGATGGAAAGAAGTTTTGGGTGCATAGTGCAAAGAAGCAACACAAAATCCAAAAACAAAAAATAATCATTTTGCCTTTATATATTCAACGAATGAAAATCTCCAGCCCATATGAACAACTTTATAAAGTTGTAAGCCAAATGCTGGAACTCAACCAAAAGGAATGGGATGCATTTTCCAATATTTTTGTTTTTCGTTCCGTTCCAAAAAAATGCAGGCTTACCGATGCGGGTGAGATTGCCCGTGAGGCGTATTTCATAAACAAGGGACTTGCAAGGCTGTATTTTTTGAAAGAGGGCGAGGAGATCAACGCAAACTTTGTTTTTGAAAATGGGTTTATCACTTCTTTTGAAAGTTTTCTGCTGCAAAATCAAAGCAGGCAAGTAGTAGAAACGTTAGAGGAATCGGAATTACTGGTGCTACGCAAACATAAATTGGATGAGTTGACAAAGGCTTTTCCAAAATTCAACATCTTCAATAAAATAATGGCTGAGCAGGCTTTTTTTATGTTGCAAAGAAGGGCCTCGTCTTTTATTCTCGATTCTGCCGAGCAGCGTTACCTGGATATGGTACAACAACGGCCGAATATATTAGAGCGAATACCGCAACACATGATCGCTTCATACCTTGGTGTTACCCCGGTATCGCTTAGCCGGATACGTAAGCGAATTTCGGGTGAGTGATTTATTATCTTTTGATAATGAAATGGCCCTGCCCGTTAGGCTACTTTCGTTTTATAAATAAACAATATGAAAACATTACAAACAGAAGTAGTGATAAACGCAAGCCCTGATAAAGTATGGAGCATTTTAACCGACTTCGCAAAATTTCCTGAATGGAATCCTTTTGTATTAAAGGTAGAAGGAAAGCCGGAAATAGATGTCACTCTGCGCGTTGAATTAAATAACGGCAAAGGCATTAGCGTGTTTAAGCCAAAAGTATTGGTAGTTGAAAAGAACAGGGCTTTTGAATGGTTGGGCAGTTTGCCCATACCGGGATTATTTAATGGTCATCATTATTTCCGAATTGAAACTATTACTGCCAACCAGGTAAAATTTGTACATGGAGAGGAATTTACGGGCTTACTGGCAGGACTAATTATGAAACAGATTGGCGAGCAAACACAAAAAGGTTTTATTGCTATGAATAGGGCTTTGAAGGGAAGGGCGGAGAGTTGATATTGTTCTTGTCAGCCAGGGCCTACAATCGTTCATCCTCGGCCCAACAAAAAACAATTTTCCTTTTGTGATTGATAGCAATACCCGAAAGGACGCCTCCAAGAATTACGGTGCTGTCATCTGTAAAGCAAACGAAGTTGTCGAAGGTTCTGATCAAACAATCTTGCTTGAATAGTGAATCCGGAATACCAGGATCGCAATAATCGGCTTGCTTTAGAGAATCAATTGAAGGGAATTGCAATTGGTAGTTCACTGATTTATTATCAAAGTACTTCTGTGCTTGCTTCTCAGTTTTAAACTGAATTTGTGGGAATATAAATGGACCGCCCTGAAGAAAGCCGGGAAAAAATGAGAGAGAATAATCGTTACCGGGTGATAGCTGAGTGGGGAATTGCTTTACATAATCTTTCCAAAAGCCTTTTCGCATGGCTGTGATTACGGTTTTATAGCGGCGGGTATCAGTAATGATCTTTGGTGTCCAATAATCCGATGCTGTGGTTTTCGATTGCGTTGTGCGGCAACTTCCCAGTACAATCATAAAAATCAGCAATAGAATATTTCTTTTCCCGATAAGCATGTATGTAGAACGTGACAAGTTGCTTTAGTAACAAAAAAGCCCCTCATTTCTGAGAGGCTCTGTATTGTCTTGTATCTAAAGTCTAATATCTGATGTCTAGCTTCTAGCTACATCCCATGCTGTTACCGCAATTAAGGCACTTATAACAAGTACCGCTGCGCAGGGTAATGTTTCCGCAAACGCTGCATGGTGGGGCATCGCCCATCATAGCGCCGGCTTGTTGGTTAAAGCCCTGCATTGAATTTTCGGCAATGGTTACTTTTTTCATCTCCAGCTTCTTTTCTGTTTTAGCTGGCTTTGGAGTTTCCTTCATTTCAGGGTGAGCGCTGATGTTTCTCTTTTCAATGATAGGCTCATCTGATATATCCGTGGTTAGATCCGTAGTTGGTTGCGAACGCATGGCCAGTTCCGAAGGTGTTACATGCACCAGGTCTGTGCGGTGCAGGTATTCGAACGCAAGCAGGCGGAAAATGTAATCAACTATCGAAGATGCGTTTTTGATATTCGGGTGATCCACCATTCCACTTGGCTCAAAGCGGGTAAAGGTGAATTTGTTCACGAACTCCTCCAAAGGCACACCGTATTGCAAACCGATGGAAACTGAAATGGCAAAGCAGTTCATCAGGGAGCGAAATGAAGCCCCTTCTTTGTGCATATCCACAAATATTTCTCCTAATGTATTGTCATCGTATTCGCCGGTGCGCACAAATACTGTTTGTCCGCCAATTTTGGCTTTCTGTGTAAACCCTCTTCTCTTGTGAGGCAACTTCTTGCGCTCAACAATTCTAGATAGTTCGCGCATAAAGTGCGTATCGGTTGATTCCTGCATCAGCACTCTTGCAGCTTCCAATACCTGCTCTGGAGTTAACTTGCTGAAAACGTCAGCCTGTTGTGCTACAGGAGCGGCAGTTGCATTAGTGGTATCTTTTTTCTCTTCCTTCTCTTCGTCTTTTTTGGTTGAAAGTGGTTGAGACAACTTGCATCCATCGCGGTAAAGTGCATTTGCTTTAAGACCTAACTTCCATGAAAGTGCATAACAGCTTTGAATATCTTCAACAGTTGCGTTGTTTGGAAGGTTGATGGTTTTTGAAATTGCCCCGCTTATGAATGGTTGTACGGCGGCCATCATACGGATATGTCCGAATGGATGGATAAACCGAACGCCTTTGGTTCCACAAGTGTTGGCGCAGTCAAATACCGGCAAGTGCTCGTCTTTAAGGAAAGGTGCCCCCTCAACAGTCATGGTGCCGCAGATAAATTCGTTGGCCGCATCCATTTCTTCTCTGCCAAACCCAAGCTCACGCAACAAGTTAAAACCTTGTGCTTTGTATTGCTCGGCGCTAAAGCCTAAGCGCTGCAAAGTTTCTTCGCCCAATGCCCAATAGTTAAAGGCAAAAGTAATATCGAAGGCTGATGGAAGTTGTGTTTCTATTTTCTCAATATCCGAAGATGTAAACCCACGTGCACGTAATGAGTCGGCATTAATATGAGGGCATCCAGTTAATGTAGCGTGGCCCTTGGCATATTTTACTATCTCATCAATTTGTGCGGCATTGTAACCAAGGTTTTCAAGCGCTGCTGGTACACATTCATTTACAATTTTGAAGTAGCCACCGCCTGAAAGTTTTTTGAACTTAACCAAAGCAAAGTCCGGCTCAACACCTGTTGTATCACAATCCATCAGCAAGCCTATTGTTCCGGTTGGTGCAATAACAGTTGCCTGTGCATTTCTATAACCATACTTTTCGCCTAATTGCAAAGCTTCATCCCATGCGCTGGTAGCAGCTTCTAACAAATAGCCTGGGCAATATTTAGGATCAATGCCGCAAGGTTTAATTTCAATAGCCTCGTATGAGTTAGGATCAGCATTGTAAGCAGCAAGGCGATGATTGCGCATTACCTTAAGCATGTGCTTCTTATTTCTTTCGTAACCAGGGAAAGCGCCAAGCACCGAAGCCATTTCAGCCGAGGTCTTATACGACACGCCTGTCATGATAGCAGTGATTGCTCCACCGATAGCACGGGCCTTATCGCTGTCATAAGGAATTCCCGAAACCATAAGCACCGAACCAAGGTTAGCATAACCAAGTCCCAGTGTTCTGAATTCGTACGAAAGGCGGGCAACATCTTTTGAAGGGAATTGCGCCATTAACACAGAAATTTCAAGCACCACGGTCCATATACGGCTCATATGCTCAAAACCTTCAACATTAAATTCAAGTGTTTTATCGTTAAAGAATTTGCGCAGGTTAAATGAAGCAAGGTTACATGCGGTGTTATCCAAAAACATGTACTCGCTACAAGGATTAGAAGCTCTGATAGGGCCATCTTCAGGGCAGGTATGCCACTCGTTAATGGTAGTATCAAACTGAATACCGGGATCAGCACAACGCCATGCAGCCAATGCAATTTTATCCCACATCTCGTTAGATGGGATGGACTTCATAACGCGTTTGTCGGTTCTTGCCAATAGGTTCCAGTTTTCGCCTTTCTCCAATGTATGGAAGAAAGAGTTTGGAACACGAACAGAGTTATTAGAGTTTTGTCCGGCAATCGTTTTATAAGCTTCTCCTTCGTAATGCGAATCGTAACCGCCTGCTATCAAAACAGCAACCTTGTTTTCCTCCTTCATCTTCCACTCAATAAAGTCAACTACTTCTGGGTGGTCAAGATCAAGACAAACCATTTTGGCGGCTCTTCTTGTTGTTCCGCCGGATTTAATTGCACCTGCAGCTGCATCACCAATTTTCAAAAAGCTCATCAGGCCCGAAGAAGTTCCTCCGCCCGAAAGTCTTTCGCCTTCACCACGTATATTGGAGAAGTTAGTTCCTACTCCCGAACCGTATTTGAAAATTCTTGCTTCGCGAATCCAAAGATCCATGATTCCACCACCGTTTACCAAATCATCATCTACAGACAAGATGAAACACGCGTGTGGTTGTGGTCTTTCGTAAGCCGAAGTAGATTCTTCTAACTCCGCAGTATCAGGATTTACAAAATAGTGACCTTGTGGTTTTCCTTTAATGCCGTATGTTGAATACAAGCCGGTGTTGAACCACTGCGGCGAAT
>JAQBNQ010000517.1 GCA_028288545.1 Bacteroidota bacterium | reverse complement strand
TCTCGGGTATGACGGTTACAAATCTCTCTTTAGCGTAGGCTACAATTTCCTGGATGTCGTTTTGTGTATAAAAGCCACCATATTTCTTTCCGTCCTTTTCGGTTCTCCATCCACCAACCTCTGTCAATTTCGGATATTTTTTTATTTCAATTCTCCAGGCCTGGTCATCGGTAAGGTGCAAGTGGAAGACATTCATTTTTAACTGGCCCAGCAGATCAATGTATTGTTTTACGACTTCCTTCGGGAAAAAATGCCGGCAAACGTCAAGGTGCATCCCCCGGTATTGGTATTGAGGAGTATCAATTATCTCCACGCAGGGTATTTCGTAATTCAAAACCGAATTAATAACCAGTTGCGTTACGCTCTGGCAGCCATAAAACAGGCCACGATAAGTTTTGGATTCAACTAAAATTGAATCAACCGATACCCTTATCCTGTAATTCTCCTCGCTGCCATCATGATTGCCCGGTATCAGTTTAAGCACAATGTTTTTTGCCTGTTCGCTAAAGGCGGGAACCTTCCATTCCTTTGAGTTGAACAATCTTTCTGCAAATAATTTTTGAATGGACGTACTTACTTCGTCCGCCTCGCTCATCTTAATAGAGAGACCATTTTTAAACCGGAAGTAACCGGGCTTAAATACTACATTGTCCGGTTTAGGAATGATATTTACCTGTGCAATACACCAAAGAGGAAATAACAGCGTAATTAAAACAAGCGTCCTCATCTAAGCACTTTGATCAGTTTATCGGGATAGTCGGAGATGAGGCCATCAACTCCTATTTTTTTAAAGTGAACCATTTTCTTTTCGTCGTTAACGGTCCATGGCAGTATCTTAATATTTAGCTTGTGGCAGGCTTTAACCAGCTTTCTATTCACCAACATGTAGTTGGGGCTGTATATATCCGGGGTGAAGCCTAGTTTATCAAGGTTCTTTTTTAAGCCATCCAGGTTTTCAACAAGATAAGCAGTAGTAACAGTCGAGTCTATCTTCTTCATTTCCTGTAGCGTTCGCACATCGAAGGATTGAAGTATACACTTCTTTATTACACCCTTTTGTTTTATCACATCGTAAAATTTTTGGGTAAACTCTTTAGGTTTGGGATGATATAGATTATCGCCACCAACGGTGCTTTTGGTTTCAATGTTATATCTAACCGGCGGCAGGTGATGTTCCTGTAAGTATCTTTCTACCGAATCTATCACTTCGCTTAACAACGGTTTATGCGCCGCCATTTTATGCTGGTTAGGAAACTTTGGGTTACCACGCAAACCGCAGTCAAATTTTTTTATCTCGTCATAGGCCATGTTGTATATCTGGTAGTTACCTTCCTCACCGGCCTTAACCGGACTTCCATCAGGTTTAGTGCAAATAACATCATTCATATAGGTATCGTGCGAAATCACAACCTGTCCATCCTTGCTAATAATTATATCCATCTCCAGCGTATTCACACCTAGCTTAACCGCTTCAATAAACGCCACTATGGTGTTTTCGGGATAAAGGCCACGGCAGCCTCTGTGCCCTTCAATATCAAAATTAGACTGACTGAATATATGTCCTGATAATATCATCAGCGCCATGAGGGTGTAAATTTTCATAGGGGTGAATTTAAGCAAAGTTCACAGTTCGGTATTGCTGTTAGGGCAACAGGCTAAAATTCTCGGTTAACTGGTATAACCTGAACTGTAAATCAAGATTAAGCCGCCTTGCGCTGTCTTTTAGGCGTATGTGGGGCGTGTAATATGGCATCAACGATTTTTTGAAGATCGTCGTCAAATTTGATTTGCACCTTATTGGGGTTGTCTAACCAGGTTCTCACCTCAAGTGGGTCTAATATGGTGGAAGTTTTCACCCCCATTTCAGCCAGTACTTTCGCATTCCCTATTTGCTCCGATTGTTTTTTGATAGGTATTACAAAAAGCTTTTTCCCCAGGTATAATGCTTCTGAAATTGTCTGAAACCCGCCCGCAGTAATTACACACGAGCAGTTTGCAATGTCCTGCGTAAAGGTTTCATTGTTTAATGGTTTCACCTCGCAGTTTCCCCTTGCATATGCTATTTCAGATGTTTTGGAGTATATCACAAACTTCTGATTATCGAACATGGCTTGTCCAAAGCACTGCATCAATTCTTCATCACTAAATGAGTTGAGATACACCAATGCAAAGTTTTTATCTGCCGGCACGGCATTCCGTATTTCATTTCTGATAACCGGGTAATAGATAAAGTCATCAAACTTTTTGAAGTGCATGGCTATTTTGTTTCTTGCCGGACACATTATCTTTGCAAAGAATTTAGTGGTAGACGTTCCTTTTGTTTTTGGGTATTTATCGGAAGTAACAGAATACATATTACCGATACCCACGCGTTTAACTCCGGCAATCATGGCTCCCCACAATGTAATCGGTTCAAAGTCCGAAATGATTAGGTCATATTTTTTAAAAGGTACTTTAAGCAGACCTATAATTGCCGAGAGAAAGTTGGCTTTGCCAATAGATTTTAAAACAGATATTTTCCCTTTTTTGCCGTAATAGAAACTGAAACCCTTGTACTCGTAATTTACTTCAAATGGCAGGCCCATTTGAGCCTTGCCACCGCTTATCAGCACATCCAGTTGTGTAACATCGGGGTGTTGCTTCAATAATT
>JAQBNQ010000501.1 GCA_028288545.1 Bacteroidota bacterium | reverse complement strand
ATAAGGGTTTTGAGATTGCTGAAGTAACCTGCCCCACCAAGTACTTTGATGAAGCCAGTTCAATCAACTTTAGCCGCAGCATGACTTATGGTATTGGCTGCCTCAAAGTATCAGCCATACACCGCCTATGCAAATGGGGTGTAATGAAAAGCGAGCTTTACAATTAATACAGATAGAACGCTGATTGTCATTATTTTCATGATAAAGATGATAATACAAGTATTAATTGCAGTTGTATTAATCATCGTTGATAATAAAAATCATCTTAATCAGCGTTCTATCGGCATTTGCATTACCAAAATTTCCACCACTTACTTGCCTCATCAACAGGGTTAAGTTGCTCCTGGTACCAGGCTTCAGTGATCTTAACTGCATTGATCAGTATCTCGGCTAATTCGCGCGGAGGACCTTCTGAATCTTCTCCATAAATCACCCTAAACGAATAATCAATATCATTAGCTCCCTGAAAAATCAATGTTAACCTGCATTCCTTGCCCTGGCGGTCGGGCTTATTAATAACCCCTGCAAAATTGAAAATCTCTTCGTTAATGGTCATCATCAGCGCATCAAAATGCTTTTGATGAGAAATACCCATTAGCAAAGGCATATCATGGGCCTCAGGATTTCCGTTTCCCTTGCGGTGAATGTTGCCATCTTTGGCTAAAAGGATAAACAGCGCTGTTTTGTCGCCTACTTCAAGTGTTATCAGTACTTTGCTAAGCAAATGTTTAACGTACATATCAAAAATTGAGCGATGAATCTAAAATTTAATGGGAACAAATAAAAGATTGGTTTTTTTAACAGCCATCATAAAATTGCAGGTCTTCCCCCTGTCAGCAACAGTTAATAGGGCCTGTAAGTGGAGCGATTACCCCACATTTGGAGAGCGATTTCTAAAAAAATTTTGCAGTTAGAATATATTTTCTATTCTTGCATCATTACAGTCGAAAAAACGCTCTGTTATCTGAATTATCTCTAATGGCACGAAAAAAATTTACAAACGAATATATCGTTCGCTCCTCCCCTTCGATATTATTCGAATTCTTAACTCAAACTAGTAACCTCGCACAGTGGTTTTCTGATTATTGTGATTCACAGGGGGATATTTTCATTTTTGGATGGAACGGTTCTTTTCAAAGAGCACGACAGTCGGAAATAGTTGAAGACGAGTCTGTAAAATATCATTGGGAAGACAGCCAGAAAGACGAATACTTCTCTTTCCGCGTTTACAAGTCTGAGATTGCAAACGATACTATTCTCGAAATAACTGACTTTGCTGAAGCGAAAGAGATCAAGGAACAAACTTTTCTTTGGGATAAACAGGTTGAAGACCTGAAACACGCTTTAGGCGCATTTTAACCTTTTTGTTAACGGATGGCGGTTGGCGGTTAACAGTAGGAAGGGGAATGCCAGGTGGAAGTACCTCCCTTTTAACCGCGATCTGTTAACTGCTAACTGTAAACTCTTCCAACTCATACTTCTTTGCTTAGTTTTGCGTTTACTCGTCAGCAATGAAAAAAATTGATCAGTTAGTTGTCAAAAGTTTTATCGGACCCTTTATCCTCACTTTTTGCATTGCGCAATTTGTACTTGTTATTCAGTTTTTATGGGTTTATGTTGATGACCTTGTGGGCAAAGGACTTGATACCTGGATCTTAATTAAACTACTTACCTACGCCTCTGCCAGTCTTGTTCCCTTAGCCTTACCACTGGCAGTGTTACTTGCATCCATCATGACCTACGGCTCCTTTGGTGAGTATTACGAACTTACTGCCATAAAATCTGCGGGCATATCGCTTATCCGCTTTATGCGGCCGCTCATCATCTTCGTTACCGGCATTAGTATGTTCGCATTTTATTTCTCCAACAATCTGTTACCACGGGCCAACCTAAAGTTCCGTTCCTTATTATACGATATTCAACAACAGAAACCCATCATCGCGGTTAAGCCCGGCATTTTCTTTAGTGGTTTAGAAGGCTTTTTTATTAAAGTGGATAGCAAGGACGAAAAGACCAACACACTAAACAACCTGACGCTATACGACCACACCAGCGGCCATGGTAACGATCACGTTATTACTGCCGAAAAAGGTAGCATGGAGCAGGATGAGGATAAAATGGCGCTTACATTAAAGTTAATCAACGGCAAACAGTATCGCGAAATTGACCCTAAGGACGAGAAAGCCAAAACCAACGATTACGAAATGATAAGTACCACATTTAAATCGTGGGAAAAAAAGTTCGACCTCTCTAAATTCAAACTAAACAAAACCGACGAAAGTTTCTTTAAGGGAATGAAGCAAATGCTAAACCTTAAGCAACTATATGGCGAAGCCGACACTGTAAAAATTGAAGCGGATAATTTAAAAAAGGGAATGATCAGCTACCTGGTCCCTTATTATAACCTCAAAAAATTCGGGCTTGATACTGTGAAAAACCTCCCGGCCGTTACTCCCGCAAAATTTGCAAAGGCAACCGACCTGCTCGATAATTACGAGCGCACAAAAAAGATACAGATACTCGAATACGCCATGACCCAGGCCCGCAATATCAAAAACTACGCCGATGTAACCACCAAGCAACTCGAATTTAAAGACCATGACATGGTAACGCACATGGTGGAGATATACCGCAAGTTCACTTTGTCAATAGCCTGCCTGGTGTTGTTCTTT
>JAQBNQ010000492.1 GCA_028288545.1 Bacteroidota bacterium | reverse complement strand
CTTGTAAGCAGGACCTACAGGATAAGATAGATTCGATTGATATTATTATTACCTGCCCCAATGCCTATCGCGGAGCCAGTAATGGCTTGCTGGTTAAGGAAACTGATTACAACGGTTACCGGACCTGCTATTGGAAACACCGCTACCCTATTGCCACCTACCTGGTGTGCATGGCTGTAAGCAATTATGCTACCTATTACAATTACGTTCCTTACCAGGGCGATACGCTGCCGGTGCTTGTTTACGCTTACCCTGAAGATACGGATTATGCTAAAAGCTCAACCCCGGCTATTATTCCAATGATACAATTGTATGATTCTATTTTTGGTATGTATCCGTTTAGCAAAGAGAAATATGGCATGGTTGAATTTGGATGGGGCGGAGGCATGGAGCATCAAACAATGACCTTTGAAAGTGATTTTAGTTTTGAATTAATGGCGCACGAGTTAGGACATCACTGGTTTGGCGATAAAGTTACCTGTGCCAGTTGGGAAGATATATGGCTTAACGAAGGCTTTGCCGTTTACCTGAGCGGTCTTTGTTATCAATACATCGGAACCGAATGGTGGTACGCATTCAGATACACGCGCATAGCAGGTTCATGCACGGAACCTTCAGGTTCTGTTTGGTGCAGCGACACTACCAGCGTTGGCAGGATATTTAATGCGCACCTCTCGTATTCAAAAGGAGCCATGGTGTTGCATATGCTGCGTTGGGAACTTGGCGACAGCTTGTTTTTTACCGGGCTGAAAAATTATCTCAACGACATTAACAATGCCTATTCCTTTGCAAATACTACCAGCCTGAGGCAGCATTTGGAAGCCGCCAGTGGCAAGGACCTCAGTGGCTTTTTTTACAACTGGGTTTATGGCAAAGGGTATCCATCTTATCAAATTGCATGGACGCAGGACTTTGGCAATCACGTAAGTTTAACTATGAGTCAAACGCAATCGGACCCCTCGGTTTCCTTTTATGATATGCCTGTGGCTGTTCAGTTTAAAAACGCTACCAGTGATACGACTATTGTATTGAACCACACATTCTCGGGGCAAAGTTTCTCGTTTGACATTCCGTTTGTGGCCGACACTTTAATATTTGATCCTGACCTTTGGATTATATCTGCGAAGAATACTATTACCCGCCAGGCTGCTTACAATTTTTCCTTTTTCATTTATCCAAACCCTACACGAACAACCTTGCAAATGCGGGTAGAAAGCAACGTAGAGCGGAGTGGTGATTTGAAAATATACAATGAACTCGGCCAAGTGCTCCGACAAAATACGGTTAATCTTCAGCCAGGCGTAAATTTCCTCAATACAGACATACAGAATTTTCCTGGCGGGGTTTATCGCGTAAGCATTAAGGCTTCTGGTAAAACTATTACCTCGTCGTTTGTGGTAAGATAGTCTTAGCGCTCAGTAAAGTAGCTCCGGGTTTCAATAACAACCACACCCGCATTGGTGTCTCCATATTTTGCAGGAATAAAACCATTGTAGCTGGTAAAAGTGGCCAACCCACAAAGTGGAATATCGGGGCTGCCCATTATTTTACATTCGTCAACGTAGTAGCTGAGCGAGCCGGCCCTGGCACCACGCACATAATAGTCGTTGCCGATTTTTGTAGTCCCGCCACCAAAAGTTTCAAGTGCGTCTTCTACTTTTGTTATACCCTCCTGTTTCAGGGTTGTACCTGTTACTGTAACCCGGGTTGTATTCCATTTATCAATAAGCGGAATATCATAAATTGTTTTCGTTATTGAAATTTCGATGTCCTTTAATTCGATGGCCGCAGCTACTTCAAGATTTACTTCTCTTACATCATCATTCGAAAGTTTTACTTCCGAGACCAATGCCGTATGGCCCTGGTACGAAACCCCCACTGTGTAAACCCCGGCAGGAACATTGCCGGCATCATACAACCCCGAATCATTGGTATAAACTACTTTGTTGAAAGAGGTTCCTTCAATGGTTATGGCAGCATCGGCTACCGGTTTTTTAGTTTGCGGGTCCTTCACCTGCCCCATAATATTTCCGCCTGAAAGTGCAAAAGCTGTGTGAAAGGAAATGAACAAGAGCAACAAGCCCGCGGCGCGTAAGTAGTGTTTGGTTTTCATAGTGCTTCATTTAGTTATAGCATAGATGCACTGGAACTATAATTCCATAAAGGTACTAAGAAAACAGGTTAACGATGCCGGAAAATTGAATGCCCCGAAAGTGTATTCCTATCAACTAACAACAGTCAACTGGCAACGGTTTTACCAGATTCTGTCAATAACAGGAGGAGCCATTACCGGTGTTCCGTCTATAAAGAAACGAACCTGGTCGCCGCCTTTTACATACAGTTTACCATCCCTGATATCAAGCCCCGGTTGGGTTACTAACAATTCGGACATGCTTTGTGTGCCCTGGCTGCTGTGGGTATTGCTTACCAGTGTTATATCATGTGTCTGAATTGGAGATATGATAGGGTCTTTTTTGATTACTTCGATAGTTAAAGGAAGATCGCTGTTATTGCTTACAATGAAATTGATTTGCGCCGAGTAGCTATCGTATACCCGTACCTTATTCATTACAAAGGTGTGGTTGTTGTACACAACGCGCATTTGGTAACGGCCGGTAGGGATATGATTGCCATAATAGTATCCGTATTCGTTGGCGTTCACTTCAATTTTATCCATACCGTTTTCGAATATTATGTGAGCGAAAGCTATCGGCTTGCGCGTTTCGTTTTCAATTACCTGGCCGGTAATTTCGCCGGTTGAAACTGCCTTTGCTGCAAAAGATGATAAAACAACCAGCAGAAAAGTTATATGGAGATGTTGCAGCGTTTTCATAGGTGTGTGTTTGTCCTATAAATATAATCATTAATCTGCGCTTTGTCAATAGGGGTTTTGGCCGAAAGAAAAATTTTGCGCTATTATTACAAATCAATTTTAAAGCAGCGGACGTTATAGAACTATGACCAAGTTTTTGCCAATATTCCCCTTAAATATCATTGTCTACCCCGGGCAATATTTAAACCTTCATATTTTTGAACCCCGTTACAAGCAGCTGATAACCGAATGTAGGACCGAGAAGAAGACCTTTGGTATACCA
>JAQBNQ010000475.1 GCA_028288545.1 Bacteroidota bacterium | reverse complement strand
TTGATAATTCATTCAGCGAAAAATATGCTGAAAATTGCAATAAAGCATTGAATTGTCAGCTAAGGCAACTAAATTTGCGTTATGAAATCCGGTGGAAAATTTGTGATCCTTTTTTTGGCGTTTCTTTCGCTGGCCTCCTTCAAGCACCCTGCTGTAGGCGATGATTGGGTTTATGAGCGCGAAAAGAAGGGAATTAAAATATTTACTAAAAAGGGTAAGTGGGGAAGGTTGCGGGATTGTAGAGCTATTATGACGGTTTCTGCCTCGCCGGACCAAATGCTTAAAATGCTTACGGATGTTGATGGATATCAAACCTGGATGCATCGTTGCAAAAAATCGAGATTAATCGCGCGGTTAAACGACAATGAGTTTATTATGCAGCTGGTTTTTATTGCGCCATGGCCGGTAAAGAACAGGGATTGCGTAGTAAGGGTTAAAGTTGACAGAGATAAGAAATCTGGTGTTATACTGGTTACACAAACTTCAGAACCTAAATACATTCGCGAAGAGACGGATGTGGTAAGAATTGAACAACTGGTTTCTACCTGGAAATTAACTCCCACTAATGCCGGTACCGAGATAATTAACGAGTATTCCTCTAACCCAGGCGGTAATATTCCTGATTGGCTGACTAATACGCAAAGTGTTGAAACTCCCATGGCAACCTTTGAGAATCTACAGGAAAAGAGCGCAGCTAAAAAATAACTTTATTTTTCTCTTTGTTGATGCCAACTGCCAAACCTTTTTCTAACCCTCTTGTTTATATCAATTAAATTAAGCCATGGCTAAGAGTATTTATGACTTTGAAGTGAAGGATCTTGCAGGTAAATCCGTTAAACTATCTGACTATAAGGGCAAGGTTTTATTAATCGTTAACATTGCTTCCAAATGCGGAAATACCCCTCAATTGGGCGGTCTGGAAACTATTTATGAAAAATATCGCGGCCAGGGTTTCGAAATACTGGCTTTTCCCTCAAACGACTTTATGCAGGAGCCCAAAGAGGGTGCGAATATTGAACAGTTTTGTACGAAAAACTATGGGGTTCAATTCAAGGTTTTTGAAAAGGGACATGTTAGAGGTAAAAGTGCTACGGACCTGTATAAGTACCTTACAGATCAGTCGAGTTTTGGCTTTATGAAGGCTCCTCCTATCTGGAATTTTCAAAAGTATCTTGTTGATAGGAAGGGCAAAGTGGTGGACTTTTTTAATCCGTGGAAGGCACCCGATAGTGCCAAAATAACCGAATCTATCGAAAATTGTCTTAAAGAAGTGGCCTGAGTGGCGGACAGAACGCTGTTGAAAAGTAAATTAATCAACGGCACATAAATTGACAATGTGAGTTACTTTTGTCGTCACTCAGGCAACGTCAGCAACATAAAATCAATAACTAAAATTTAAATTATGGCAGTTCAATTAACAGATAGCAATTTCAAGACTACCGTGCTTGATAGCAACCAGGTAGCAATAGTGGATTTTTGGGCAGAATGGTGTGGTCCTTGTAAGGCAATTGGTCCTATGATCGAGGAAATCTCCAAGGAATTTGAAGGCAAAGCAATTGTGGGTAAGGTGGACGTGGATAACAACCCCGAAACTGCAATGAAATACGGCATCCGTAACATTCCTACTATCCTTTTTATTAAGAACGGACAAGTAGTGGATAAGCAGGTAGGTGCAGTGCCTAAGTCGAACCTTGTAGCCATGTTAACCAAACACATGTCTTAATATCCGGGTATGGCTTTGGAACTTACAGACAGCAACTTTAAGTCAACGGTTATGGACAGTAACAAACTGGCTATAGTTGACTTTTGGGGCGCATGGTGCGGAACTTGTAAAACAATAGTAGGTCCTATTATTGATCAACTTTCGAAGGAATACGAAGGAAAGGTTGTAATTGGCAAAATGGATGTAGGAACTAATTCAGTAATTCCTGTAGATTTTGGAGTACGAACTTTACCAACTGTTCTTTTTATTAAAAACGGGCAGGTGGTTGACCGGCAGGTAGGTTCTGTTTCTAAAAGCGGGTTGGTTTCTATGTTAAACAAACATATTTCCTAAGGGGTTGGGTTTAAGCACCACTAAGAATGATTATTATTGTAAGGGCAATTTAGCGATTGCCCTTTCTTTTTTATGTTAGAGCAACAACATTTTCCGGAAATTGAAAACCTTGAATTACTTGCCCGGCAAGTGGTGGAGGGATTTATTATCGGTTTGCATAAATCGCCGTTTCACGGTTTTTCGGTGGAGTTTGCTGAACACAGGCTTTACAACCCAGGCGAATCAACCAAACACCTTGACTGGAAGGTTTATGCCCGTACCGGCAAGATGTTTGTAAAAAGGTATGAGGAAGAAACAAACCTGCGCTGCCAGATAGTTATTGACGCCTCATCATCTATGTACTTTCCAAATGATGCTGATGCGAAGACAAACAAACTTCGCTTTTCTATTCTTTCTGCGGCGGCTCTTATCAACTTATTAAAACGCCAGCGTGATGCGGCCGGGCTAAGCATATTTACCGATCAACTTCTCGTAAATTCAACCGCCAGATCAAATAATAAGCATCTTCAGTTACTTTATTCTCAGCTCGAAAATCTTTTGAAAGATAAACCGCTGAATATAAAAACATCAGCCGCTAAATGCCTGCACCAGGTTGCCGATACCGTGCACAAACGCAGCATGATCATCATCTTCAGCGATATGTTTGATAACCTGGATCATGAAGGAGCAGATGAATTGTTTTCGGCACTGCAACATTTAAAATATAATAAGCACGAGGTTATACTTTTTCATGTGGTTGATAAACAAAAGGAAATGGAGTTTGCTTTTGAAAACCGCCCGTACCAGTTTATTGATATGGAAACAGGAGAGAAGGTAAAGCTACATTCAAACCAGGTAAAGGATTTTTATGTGGAACAAATGCAGAAGTTTGAAAAAGAATTGAAGTTGCGTTGCGGTCAATATAAAATTGATTTTGTAGAAGCAGATATTAACCTCGATTTCCGCCAGGTGTTGTTGCCATTTTTGATGAAGCGCACTAAAATGCTGTAATCAACTATTTTCGCGTAATAGCGTTCCCCGAACTATTTATTTGAACAGATTTGGTACCTGGCAATACATTGGCGCAGGCCACTGGCTTACGGCTTTCGTCCATAATACACACTACATCATTTTCCTTTACATACAGGGTATTAGTGCTTAAGCCACCGGCAACTTTTAATTTAGCGGTCTTTAAATCCTCTTTAGGCCCGGCAAATACTGAAACTGAATGTTCGTCGGAGTTGATCAGTGAAATACTAATATCCTTTCTGGATAAAGGAGGTGCCGGTTTTTTAGCGGGTGTTTTTTTCTTTGTAGTACTTGTTTTGCTCGTTGACTTGGTAGTTCCGGTTTGAGCATTAGCGCTATAACTGAAAAGAATAACCGGGATAATAGCAAGGCAATATTTCATCCATTTTTTCATAAGTGCAATTTTATGTGAGCCTATAACTTAAACGGGCATTAATAAATTAAATTCTTCTTAAAGGTAGCTTATTGCCCTTTGAAATGAAAAATGTGGTTCAAATTCCTCAATTGTTTTGCAATACCTGCTTCTAACATTTAGGAATGATTTTTGCCATAATTTTTTTAAAATTAATATTATGGCAAAATATGGTAAAAAGGCCCAGGATAAAGTTGAACGGGCCATGCACGAAATGAAAGAAGGAAAATTGAAATCCGGAAACTCAAACAAAAAAGTTACTAATCCCAAACAAGCAGTAGCAATAGGCTTGTCGGAGGCGCGAAAAGCAGGAGGGAAGGTTCCAAAGAAAAAGACGGCATCTAAGTAGGAGCGCAATCGATCACTCAAAACTACTGAAGCGCAACTTTACTGACGTACTTTTTATCAGCGTTAGAAACGGTAACGATATATATACCAGCTTCATATCCGCTTAAATCTATTTGCTTGTTCATCACACCCGCCGATATTTGGCCAATTGTGTACTCAAGTACTTGTTGACCAAGAGCATTTTGGATGTTGAGTTTGTATATCCCGTCAAGATTTATGCTGATCAGAAATTTGCCGCTACTAGGATTTGGGCTGATGGAGAAGGAATTTTCATTTGCCCTAATAATCGAAGTAAAGGTAAAATTGAACGTGGCCGAACCTGAAGAGCAACCATTAGGATCGGTTAGTACTACGCTATAAACTCCTTGTAGGGTTGGGTTATATGAAGTAGCCGTAGCTCCGTTTATTGCCACACCATTCAGGTACCATTGATAATTACCTGATGAAAAAGAATTGGCAAAAAGAATATTCCCGTTCCTTGTTACTACAGGTTGTTGCGGTAATGGGTTAACAGTAATATAACTGTTGAAAGTTTGAGTGTTGCTTCCATATATATTTCCTGCCGTTAAGGTAACCGGATAGGTTCCCGCTGAATCGTAGACCACGGTGGGTTGTGCAATGGAGGCGGTAGCAGGATTTCCATGGCTAAAGCTCCAGTTCCAGGTTGTAGGATTGTTGGATGATTGATCGGTAAAAGTTACGCTGTCTCCTGCACAAATTGTTTGCTTGTTCGCAGTAAAAGCAATCACAGGTGGCTGAAGTTTAACGCCGGTTATATTGATATTATCTACATAAATTCCTTGACCATAGTGTCCGACGTTATCGAATATGATTAGCACATCACCGGTTCCTGCATATGCGTTTAGATTAACAGTATCGGTCCTCCATTCAGTAGGGAGCGGAACAAATAAGCTATCCTGGATATTACCAGTAGTTGCCAGCGTAGCACACGATTTTGAGTAAACTACATTTTGAGTAATTCCGCAATCTGTAGATATTTCCACGTTCAATGAGTCGGGGTACCCGCAGCCACCTCCCCAGGGAGCATAAGCCACATCAAAAGTAAGCTGGGCGCTTATCAACGTATCAAAGTTCAAACGCTTTGTCCATAATTGATCATGCGCTCCATTGGTGTTCCAATTATAATTATCAAATAATATGGAGGCCGTACTGTTTCCATAGCCACTGGCCCTTGTGCTTCTCAGCCACTCCATACCATCACTGCCGGCATCTATAAGTTTCCAATCAACAGGAGGATAGACCGGTAATTCAAAGCCTTCCACAACCGGCGGCGCAAAAGTGCCCGTAACGGTTATATTAACCAAAGCAGTATCACTACCAAAGGCGTTATATGCAATTATGGTTGCCGGGTAAACACCTGCAGTGCTATAAAAAACAGTTGGATTGGCCGCGTTGGTACTACCGGGGCTACCTCCGGCAAACGTCCACCTGATTGAATCCAGACTTCCGCAATATCCAAAACTGAAGTGGACATTGTTGTTTGGGCAAATATTATTTACATCAGCTGTAGCTGTAACCACTGGCTTACTATTAGGATATAAGGGTGCTTCCCAGACTCCGCGGCCATAATAGGCAACCCGCAATTTGCTGCAGGCAGTACCATCGTTGTAAATATTAAAATCCTGTATGTTGGCTATAGAAGGCAAATTCTGCGATACATTTTGCCAGGTGCTTAGACCAACGTTTTTGTAATATACAGATGAACCCGTGGCCAGGTAAACCGATTCGTCACTACTGTTCTCATCGTGAATTATTCGAACATGATTAAGGTTGGGCAGGTTGAGTGTTATGTTTGTCCATGTAGTGCCTGCATTTGTAGTGCGGTAAACCCTGTTATCAATAGATATATAAACGGTATTTGCGCTGGTTTTAACAGGCGCGATGGTGGCAACATTTTGAGGGGTAAAGGGCAATGCCGTGTTGGTAAAAGTTGGAGTGCCGCTTAAAGCATTTAAACTTTTATAGAAACGACCATTGTTGCTGATAAAATATAGAACATTAGAATCGGCTGGAGATGTGGCCATCGCCATTATAGTGCGGTTAATGTTTGTCAACTGTGTCCAAACCGGCGTGTCGCTTTGCAGATTTACGGTGCGGTACACTTCCTTTTCTGAAGCAAAGGCCTTGTTTGCATTAAAGAGGCCAAAGGCCATTCGCGTGTTTCCATCCGAAGTAAAAGGGAAAAACAGGCTTTCATCACCCCCTTGTGCAACTATATTTCTACGGTTGCCATTATCATAATAGTAAACAGTGC
>JAQBNQ010000392.1 GCA_028288545.1 Bacteroidota bacterium | reverse complement strand
GGTCATGGTATAAACCACCCAGCTTACAGCCGTGCGCTGCATCCAGGTGCCTACCAGCGAAAATGACTGCCCGGCAAAAAACAAGGTGTAATTACGATTCCTGAAAGCCCTGAATGTGTCTGATATTCTCTCTGTTTTCATAAAGTGTAAGCACCAATAAAATGCAGCTTACGTTTAAATCTTACAGCGATAAAAATACAGAATAAGACAGGCAATAAATGTAAAATCAACATTGGCATGGCCATGTTTTGTGGTTGCATGACATTTTTTTTAGCGGAATATTTTTTCTGAAACTTAAAATGGCAACTGCCCCGCCCAAAGTTTATAAGTCTGCCCCTTAGCATTCCCATTACTATCAATAGGATAAGCCAATCCCAACTTCTTCATAAAGTCCAGCAATTGCCAATCTACTCCGCTATTAAATTCATCATCGGGGTAGGCTTTGTGTTCGGGTCGCCATAAACCCAGCGGACCAAATACTTTTCGATGTTTTGTGGTGAAAGTCCAGGAACATATTTAGCAACCACAGTTGCGTTTCCTTTAAAGCTTTCCATTTCTTCGTCTTCCACTTCATCCCAATAATCGGGCAGGGGATTAAACATGTCTACGGTTTCTCCATTAGCATAAAGAATGTACATCCACAGATCACCATCATGTATATGAAATGAAAATACCGCTGCATTGAGCGTTGCAGATATAAACTTTGAAGATTTATCCCATTCCATGTATCCGTTTGGATAAAGGACCGTGGTATTTCCATTGTCTTCATCAATGATACAGCAATTGCTTATGTCCACAGTTAAAACTGCAGCCTCAAGCCCACCGCCCGCGGACTTTGCATAGGCAGCCAGTGCATTTGCTACTTCTTCTTTTGATTTTCCTATAACGCCTGAAAGGGCGAGAAACATTCCCATAGTATCTATGTGTTTTGTTTTAGCAATGCTTCCAACCTGTCAAAATTCTGCTCGTTTGAATCCACAGCATAAACCTTTATTATCTCGCACTCCTTAGCCGAGTTGAATATTTGGCGGAAGGTGAGTTTTGTTTTGCTACCCAAATCTTCAAAAGAAGCTACCAACTGAAATTTAGGATTGGAGATATGGTCAAGTACAATTTCCAATTCGGTTATTTTTATAAAAACGCTTTCGTTGTTATAGTTAGCGCCATCGGGGCCGTGCATAATGAAATTCCATTTGCCGCCGGGTTTGACATCAAACTCATTAAAGGTATTTGTAAATCCCTTTGGCCCCCACCATTTGGCAAGTTGCGTGGGATCTGTCCAGGCTTTAAAAATGCGCCGGGGTGTGGCATCGAATGCCCTTACAGAAACGATCTGCCGGTCTGCCGGTATATTTCCTGGTTCCATTTCCTGGTTCATGATTGGAAACTAAGAAATTTTACTGTTACCCTGAAGGGGGGGTACTGGTTTTTTGCATACCAGGTCACACAGGCCTGATGAATATGTATTTGTAAAGTTGAAATCGGTACCCCTACCCCCTAACTAAGTAAATGGTACCATTGGAGGTGCTATCCAAATACCCTCTTCAACCAATCAAAAATATTGATGTTAAAAAGGAAGTAAGGGAGGAACAAAGCAGTTGCCCAAAACATGATGGACATGATCATGGACAGCATTATTTTTTTCTTGTCGGTTGTAAAGGCCAGGGCGAATAAAACACCAACAGGTATTGAAAGTACGATAGGCGTTAAGGCAGCAATTCCACCTAAACCGAACCGTTGTTTTATCCTTACTAAAAAACGGTTGGAGCGGGTGAATTTCCGGCCAAACATATTAGGAAACCGCTTTACAAAGTAGTCCTTCATTACGCCACCCAGGTAGGTAAATAACACGATACCGATAATACCACCGATGATGTTGGCGATGGAGCCTTCCAGCCCAAGGTTAGCTGCCATTGCAGTAAACGAGCCTACTGAAAACTTTAAGATGGAACCAAGTAAAACAAGAATGGACGAAACTATTTTTCCCATATTTCTTCTCCGGTGTCACATGGACGGATACAAGTATAACGCTTTATAATGACAAAAGATTCTATAAGTTGAAAAGATTCAGAAACTTGGGGGTATCTCGTGACGGAAGTGGCCGTTCATAGAAACCTTCGACTTTACCTTCTCTGTTTCCTCAAGTGAGGGGATCAGTTTTTGCAGGTGTTGAATAAGGAACCATTGCCTTGCCTTTTCGCTGGTTGCCATTAGCAGGCGGTATTGGTCCTCCTGGTTAAGGGCTACATAGTGTGCAAGGTCGTATGAGAGGGGGTTTTCGAACTTTTCGTAGATATTAAGCCCAGTGCCAAGTATCCTGTGTAATTCGGCCACCAGGTCAACCAGGGTGGGGTTAAGCTTTTGGGTATCTAAAGGCAAATGCTCCACTTCAAAAACAATAGCGGCTGAATACAACTTGTTAGGCACCTCGCGCAACACTTCTATGGTGCGGAATACCTTTAGGCCTTTTGTTTTAATATCCATTTCGCCTCCCGGGTACTCCTTTGATATTTCTATCAGTTCAATCTCTGTGCCGTACTCGTTAAGGCTGTCCTTAAAAACAGATGGTATACCAAAGGTCTTCTTC
>JAQBNQ010000371.1 GCA_028288545.1 Bacteroidota bacterium | reverse complement strand
TGCAAAATTCATCCATGACATACGCAGAGTACGTAAAGGGTAATGACCATACGCATTATAATGATTTATACAATATAAGAAAACGCTGATTTAAATGTCTTTCAAAAACGAAAATGCCTTTATATGGTATTAAATAAAATTATGCCCCCGCTTGTTGTAATTGCAGCTATTATAGCTTTACTGGGGGCCTGCAGTACTAATGGGCAAGTGGCCGCATCCAGGGGGTTGGTAAAGTTTAGGCAATTAGTGGTAAAAGGTAACGCCAATAAACTAACCGATCATAGTCTCAGCCCAGGCGATGTAGACTCGCTTAAACTGGGCACGGGTATAAAAGTTTATTACATCCCACTTGATTCAATAAAGCAATACCACCCAAACGAAGGAACAAATGTTTTGTACGATGTACAGCAGTATCTTTACCCGATTTTATATCACGACACTGTTATATCTTCCGAAAAAGTTGCGCTGGATCACTGTTGGAAAGTAAGAAGTTACGGGGATGAAGTTACAACTCAGTCGTATCGCAATAATGATAAAAAGGGAATTGTAACAGCCACTTACCTGGTGCGGATACCTTCATTAGGACTCGATTTTTTGGGAGGCACGAAGCTTAACAAGCCCACGGTAATGTACCTTGGTACAATGACCCTGGATAGCATTTCGCCAAACGAGCCCATATTTTTGGATGATGCTTTGAGGCAATTGCAACACCGCGCTTTAAATGTGCATCCCTAAATGATATTTTGAATTCACAGATATCGAGGCGTTTACCAGTTTTTAAATTAATTACAGCTGGACATTCTTACAGTGCTGGTGCAATGGGCGGGCAATGGGTTATTTGACAAAACGACGTTGCCAACTCCTACACAAACCTTATTGTCAACAGTCAAATAGCTAACCGATATTTTATTTGTACCCTGGCAACAGGATGAAGACGATCCTGTATGAATTGCGGCAGCGCCACTACCATTGGTCATACTTGAAAAAGGAGTATCCCAGCAACTAGCCAGGGTGGCCGATATCTGAGTATTAAGTACCAGGCTGCCTTTAAGATCTAAAACTGTGACTGTAAGTGGAATTTGGATGGTCATTACCTCAGCCTCCTTTAAAGTGTCCTTCTTTATAATCGTGGTATCAACCGGAACTGGTGGAGTAAGACAAGAGTTAAGCTGCACAGCCGCATGACAATCTTTATCTACCTTGCCAATTCCAGTACATAAACTAGTACCGACCTTTGCCCGCACAGTAAGTTTTTCGCATGGACAACTAAGCTGTTTACCCCCCAATGCAACCATTCCCTGCCCATCTGTAGTTCCGGTTTCTACATTATTATCGCCATCGTACGTAACAACAACAGGGCCCTGGTAAACATTTCCGCCGGCGTCCTTAACTTCAAGAGTAAGTTGTTTACAGCCCGCAATTAAAAACATCATTGCAGACAAATAGAATACTGAGAATTTTCTCATAATAGTAATGGGTTTTATTTTTAAATATACTGCTACAAGGTAAAAAGAATTTTAAAAATTAAAATTTTAATTTAACGCAAATCTATACCGGGTATGTTAAATAGCGAAATTGGAGATTTAGTTAAAGCGGCTAAAGAGTTTTATAAAAAAAACGAATTACAGGCAGCACTGGACCTTTTGAACAAATCGGAAGTACGAATTGATGAAATTGGCAGAGATGCAAACTTATTGAAAGATATATACAGCTACAAAGGCCATATTTATTCAGACACCGGGCACCTGGAAGAAGCAGAACTTTACTTTAAAAAATCACTTGAAATTTGCGAAAAAATTGGTGATCCCGTTTTCATTTACAAACGGTACGACAACCTGGCATCCATCTATATTTTGCAGGGCAAAAACGAAACCGCTATTGCCTGTCTTGAAAAAGGAATGGTATTAAAAGAAGCAAATAAATCTTTCATTGACATTGCTTATAGCCTTGAACAAATTGCAAGTTTGCAATTCAGCCTGGAGAACAACCTTGAAGGAAAAAAAACATTAGAAAAATTAAAGGCTATCGTAGACAAATTTGAACTACTGGACCATAAGCACAATTATCATTATTTAATGGGCATGATGTTGAAAAGGGACCAGAAAATCCTTCAGGCAATCCGCCATTACCTTAAAGCCGTTGAATTTGCGGAAGGCCATGGCCAGGTTAAAATAGCCGTCAGGGCATTATTCAACCTGGCCGAATTGTATCCGCTGCAGGGAAAATTTGATAAATCGATAATTCTATGCAGAAAAGGCCGGGCCATGGCTGCAAAAAATTCTTTAAAGTTGGAGGAGTTGTACTTTTTAGTTGCAGAGGCCCAGGCTGAAACAGAATTGAGAAATATCGATAAGGCAACTAAGCTGCTGTCGGAAGCCAGATTAAAAGAAGGCGTCATCAATAATGCGCCGGTACGGAGACACATTACCAAGGCAGAGGCAGAATTATTTGCCGCGGAAGGAAATTACCAAAATGCATATGATACACACAAGAAATTTCTAACCCTTTATGAAGAGTATTATAACGAAAGCACCAGTCGCACGGTACAGGAAATACAGGCTAAATACGAACATGAAAAAAAAGAACGCGAGTTGCAGCAATCAAAACTATTGCAGGTAGAAAGTGAATTGAAAGCCTTAAGGGCACAAATGGATCCCCATTTTATTTTCAATGCCCTTGGCCAGATGCGCAAGGAATTACTGGAAGGGAACATTGACAATGCAGACCGTTATCTTGTTAGGTTTTCCCGACTGCTACGGCTGATACTGGATACAACCAGGACACCTGACTTAGCTCTTAGTGAAAACCTGGAATTACTGCATCTATACATACAAATAGAACAGGCGAGGCAGAATAACCGATTTAGCTACAATATTAAAATTGGTAAAAATATTGAACCGTCCAGGGTTAGAGTACCCGGTATGTTACTGCAACCTTTAATTGAAAATGCCGTCATTCACGGTCTCTATAATAAGACTGACGGACCCGGAGAACTTAAGATTGATTTTACAGCGCGGAATGGTTTGTTAAAAATAGTAATAGCAGATAACGGAATTGGAAGGAACCAAAGTGCCTTGCAAAAAAAGACCGGTCATACTTCTCATGCTACCTCAATTATCAGGGAAACACTAGCCCTAATATGGAAAGGGGAACGTGACGATTTCTTTACTATACGCGATAAGGTTGAAAGAAACGGACAACCAAATGGAACAGAGGTAATTGTTTTGTTGCCACTAACCCGCTTCTTATAGGTTCTGTATATCATTTACAAGGGTCAATATTATACGGGCCGCAACTCTTTGCATTTTGATAGTAACGCAAAGTAGCATCAGTACACACCATGCCGGGATCAGTTTCGAACCAAAGCCGGTCGGCAGCCGGTATATAAGCAGCATCTGATTGAATGGAATAAGAATCCAGCTTAATGGGAAAATCGCCGGTGCAGCGGCTATCTTGCTGGGCAGCCAGCCAACTTGACAAAGGTACCGGTTCATTAAACATTCCGGGATCAATCACCATAGCAACCACATTGTATTGAAATTTAACCTGGAGAATAGGAGCAACGTGCCACCACCAGTAAAACCCTTTGGGAAAGCAGCAGTTACCCCATTTAGAAATATAAACAGATAATTGATGTCCGGTTATGTCTTGCTCCATGCTAAATACTTTTGCGCAGTGGTAACGAAACTTATTATTTATTGCAACGCACATTTTATTAGCTCTTGCCTCGCAACCATCCAGTATATATTGAAAAGGAATACAAGGTGTTATTTCGGCGTTTGGAGAACCACAGGTTTGATTAGCACAATAAGCAAATATTGCCCACGCAGCAGTAGAATCAATAACAGGGTTTTGTGCCTCGTAAGCAGGGAAAGTCAGAAATTGAACATTATTCAATTGTGAGGAATTGATAGAAGCTATATCAA
>JAQBNQ010000337.1 GCA_028288545.1 Bacteroidota bacterium | reverse complement strand
TTGATATGAGGCCCACATTATTTTGCACTGAAGTATTGTCAGAGAAAGAAGCGAGTCCTATACTGATCGGATCAGTAGTTTGGTTACCATAAGCAGCAATGCCAATGTCGTTTCCGGTAACTGTTGTTCCCGCTAAAGCAGATAGGGTGGTAAGTCCGCCGTTAAGAGGGGTGCTGGAAACACTTCCGTTCTGCACTAAAAATTTATTAAAATCAGGAGTTGATGGAACCGGTAAGCCTGTAACTCCGTCCCAGCCTATTTCAACATTACCATTATTGGCATCGCTACCTACGATCATCTTCTCTTCAGTCTGTACATAATTACAACTCGCATTATGTGTACATACGCGAATGTCGTCATCGTTGAAGGTTCCAAAATAGTTATTTATGCCGGTAGTAGTTGAGCCGGACAGAAGCCATGCCGCCAACGATGAATGCGAAGTTCCGCCATTATAACTAATGGTTCCAATCCCACAATCAAAATCAACTGCCCCACCACCACCTGGGCAGGGCCCAAATGCGCCGGTGCCAAGAAGTACATCAGTGGCAAGCCCTGTTAATGGAACTGAATGAAGCTGACCTGGTCCATTATGCATTACAATACCTGTGTTAGAAGTGGTTGGTAAATTTTCAATTCTTGCAGTGCCGTTCACATCCAGTTTATCCGTAGGTGCAGAAGTGCCAATGCCTACCTGACCATCGCTGGTTACCCGTGCAGCTTCTGTCAATACGTAAGTTCCGGTAGTAGTTGAAGGCCTTACATCTATTGATAAGTATCCTGCCAGATCACCGTCGATATTGTTTTCTTTCTTTCCATTTATCCGGGCAAATGAAGTAATATGTTTTGAAGTAGTTACTTCACGACCTCCAAAAACTTCTGATCCGCCTTTATTAAAAAAGTGTGAAGGATCTGTTGAAGGAACGGCCAGGTCTCCGCCATTAACTATCGCAAACATACCGCCATCAGACGCGTTGTAATTATCTAAAGCACTAACCGATGACTCGGGTTGGGTTCCGGCTGTTAGGCCTGTAATGAATCCAGGCCCAACGTGAAGTCTTGATTCGGGAGCAGTGTTGCCGATTGCTACCTGACCGTTTCCTGAGAAATCGACATTATGTCCATTCATAGGAATTTCACGGTCACTTAGAAGGGTCGCTCCGGCTCCGGGTATATCCTGACCAAGTACTACTTTATTACTTCCATCTATCGAACAACCATTATGGGCACCTGCGCTGCCGGCCATAGCTCCCCACGTACCATCACCTTGCAGAACATCGGAAGCGTTTCCGGATAAGGGCAGCGATTGAAGCTGGTTGGATGCAGGGCCAGGTCCATAAATAACAATACCTGTTGGATTAGCATCTGTTGGCAGGTTTTCAACGCGCACTGTGCCGTTTACATCCAGCTTATCAGTTGGAGTGGCAGTTCCAATACCCACTTTAGCAGTATTTGTAATTCTCATTACTTCCGCTACCTGACCTCCTGATGGTTTAGTGTCAAATACAAGATCCATTGTTTCAGTGCCTGTGGAACTGTTTACAATGTCGCCTGTAATAGATGCTCCAAGAATAGATTGAAGTGCCGGGTTATATAAACCAAAACCCACCGCTGGCCAATTTACTACCGAATTATCTCCCTGTACCATCAAACCCGCATAGCTACCGGTGCTGGAGGCGTCAATAAACACTTTCGAGTCAGCATGTGGGGTACCCGAGCTGGTAAGATAATAAGTGGGATTGGTAGTAGGTATCGCAACTGTGGGGCCGTTAGTAGCAATCCCTATCGTTCCACCATTATCTGATATTTGACTACAGGTAAGATTGTTGGGATTTGCCGGGTCCACTTTAGGCAAAATAAGCGGGGTGGTGCATGACAGGCCTGCCGGGCAAGTAGAAGTAACATTCATGTCAAAATATACCCACCAACACGGATCAGTCACATTTTCAGCCTCAATTGCAATTTCATTCACACCACAAGTCAAATATCCCTGAAAGGATGCCAGTGCAATTGTATGTTTGTTACTTGTCATTCCTGCAGTTACTTCAGTCCCATTTATCCATAGCTGCATTTCATCATCTGCCCAAAAGGTTATACTTCCGGCAGTAATATCTGCCGTACTTAGTATAATCTGGTTTCGGAAGTACACTGGATTGTTGCCATTAGAATTCGTTCCGGGGTCGATCCACATTGTTGAAGGTTGTGGCAGGGATGGAGTACCAGTATAACAATTATTTGCAGTAATAAAAGGGGTTTGATCCGCCGAATTTCCCCATCCGGTTTCATCATACCCAATTTGTGTCCAGGTCAAACCATTAAAATCTGTGGCGGGAATTGTTGTAAAAGTTTTCCATCCCGTGCCACTTGTAAGATATACGTTTTGCGCTTTAATAGTTGCACATGCAAAAACCATCAGCAGCACTATTGTAAAATTTAGCTTTTTCATAGATTGTTTTCTTTTTGCCTACTTTGTAATCAGGGTGTTCGGCTATTCCCTAAGTGTTTTGTTGCATCAAAGGCAATACGCTACAATCACGGCTTCACAGCGTGTTAAGGGTATAATTTTTTAGAGAAGAAAAGTCAAAAAGAGATTTGGCTGCGTGTGATGGGTTGACAGGACATGTAACTCAGTAGGGGGTAAGAAAAGGTTTCATGGTAGCAGGGTTTATTATGCCTACTTTGTAACAAGGTGTTCGGCTATTCCCTGAATCCGATAGTGCAAATATTGGTTTTGCATATAGTTATCGATTCAGTAACAAGTTTCGTTTTTAGTATTTAATACTTAAAGATGTAACGAGTATCTGTGCGGGTAAAATGATTAAACGTGTCATAAACCCTTGAATACGGAATTTGTTTTTAACGTACCGGTATAAAATCGGTTCAAAAAAGAAATATTTTAAACAATTTAGCGGAACCGGATAATGAAAAATATAATTCTGTTCCTGCTACTGCTTTTTTTCGAAAACGCTTGCCTTTCGCAGGAAAGCTACCTTAGGCACTATGCTGTTAACCAGGGTTTGCCCAGTAATGAAACTTACAGCGCTTTTCAGGATAGCAAGGGATACATCTGGATAGCTTCGGATATGGGTGTTAGCAAATTTGATGGCTATAATTTTAAGGTGTATACCAGCCACGACGGCTTAACAGATAATACCGTTTTCAGATTTTACGAAGATAGCAAGGCCCGGATTTGGTTCTATACATTTTCGGGCCGGATGTGTTACTACTTTAATGACTCCATTTATACAGCAGGGCCGGGGCTGAACGAAAAATTACGCGCTTTTATCGGGTCAGGATATATAACGGGTATTTCAGCCGGTGAAAACGACACAATGATAATAACTACTTCAAATGGGATGCTAAACTTGCTACCGGAGTTTAAAGGCAATAAAGTGCAGTGGAACAATTTTGAAATTACCACCACCAAAGAAACTTTTAAGATAAATGGCGGTTATGTAACCGCTGAACCTGTAGATGGAGCGAAGACTCTTTTAACAGAACATCTAACCGGCAAAAGCGAAATAAAACATTTGCTGCCTTTTAGATTTGATGATTTTAAGTCTGTAACAAAATTGGCGAATGGGGTTTTGATCGTTTCGGGCGAGTCGTTTTCAGCACAAATTACCGGCAATGAAACTTTAAGCCGCATAAGGGAAACCCGCATGGTCTGCTGGTACGAGAGCACTGATTCCACAATATGGTTGGGTAGCCTTAAACAAGGGATTGGTCTTTTTAATGAGTCAAATCTGTTGTCTCCAAACAAAAAATTTCTGCTTGATTACTCAGTTACCTCGGTGCTAAAAGATCGCGAAAACGGATATTGGTTCACAACACTTGAAGACGGAATATTCTATTTACCATCTATTCAGTTTAATTATTTTTCCTTACCTAACGAAACTCTTCAATATCCTAAAAACTCAATACACAAAGCGAGTAGTGGCAAAATATGGTGGTTTGGGTCTAAAAAACTTTTTGAGATGGATCCCGACCAGATACGTGAAGTTCCCCTGCTATGGTCGCAAAAAAACTGGGATTCATTAGGCACAACTCTTTGGAATAGCTATATCGATACCTCTGGCGAAATATGGCTCGGAACTTCGTTAGGAATAGGGGTGTTTAATAATGATTTAAGCAGGTTGAAAAAAAATATAACTATACATGGCCTGGATTCCCGCCTTATAATTTGTGATTCAAAAAGAAACATCTGGTCTTTATGTCATAGATGTATTTCAGAAATCGATAATGGATCTAAGCATGTATTGAGGTCGGTCCCTTTGCCTTCAAGAGCTGAAACCGCGTGTGAAGATTTTAACGGAAATGTTTTAATAGGTACGTTAAATGGGATATATACCCTTACTCCTGACACTCTAATTTGGGCCGGCGCAAAAAGCGAAATTTTTAAAACCCGGTTTGTTGACATAAAGCGTTTTAATGCCCTTATGATAGGTGCAACCAGGGGGGGCGGACTTGTAATATGGAATAAGGATACCCTGATTCAAATTACAACCGCCGATGGGTTGCTGAGTAATTTATGTCGTTCAATATTTGTAGAAAATGATGGTACCATATGGGTAGCAGGCAATAAGGGCTTAAATGCAATAAGGTTCGAAAAGAAATCGAATAAGATGGTAATTAATTCATTTACTGTGGACGATGGACTGTTATCAAATGACAATTTCCAGGTGCTAAAGAATGATTCATTATTATGGCTATTGTCAAACAAAGGGGTTTCTGTTTTTGACCCGGATAAAGTTCTACAAAATGATAGTCCTCCGCCTGTTTATATAGCAAATATTACAACGGATAAAAAGGCGATTGCCCTTAAGGACAGGGCTACGCTGGATTATTCCACAAATTTTATACAGATAGGTTTTACGGGTTTAACCTATAAAAACGCAGGGAAGCAGCGGTACGAATACCGGCTTAACGGTTACGATACCGCCACCTACTGCACTCAAAATACCTATGTGCAGTTTACCAAGCTGCCACCGGGCAATTATAGTTTTGTTGTAACCTGCATTAATAATTCAGGAGTTAAAAGCGATCATCCGGCAATATTTTCCTTTACTATCAGCAGGCCGTTTTATCAGAAAACCTGGTTTATTTGTTTGTTGTTTTTATTAGCTATTTGCTGCCTGCTTGTTTTAACATTATTCAATATCAAAAGGATAAGACGCCGCGAGAACCGGAAAACACAATTGAACAGAAAGATAGCGGGACTTGAAATGGAATCGCTGAGGGCACAAATGAACCCTCACTTTATTTTTAACTGTTTGAATGCCATACAGGATTTTATTCTTAGTAATGATGCAACATCTGCCAAGCATTATTTATCCAGTTTTTCAAAGCTGATAAGGAAAACACTGAACAATTCGCGAAGATCAGCCATCAATTTGCAGGAGGAGATTGACTTTCTTACGCTGTATTTATCATTGGAGCGTATGCGATTTTCCGAGA
>JAQBNQ010000320.1 GCA_028288545.1 Bacteroidota bacterium | reverse complement strand
AACAACATTAATACCATTGAAGGTGGAACACACGTAGCCGGTTTCCGCCGCGCGCTAACACGTACTTTCAAATCTTTCGGCGAAAAGAACAAGATGTTCGAAAAGCTGAAGATTGAGATAGGTGGCGATGACTTCCGCGAGGGATTAACGGGCATTGTTTCGGTAAAGGTGCCTGAGCCACAGTTTGAAGGACAAACAAAAACCAAGCTGGGTAACAACGAAGTTGCCGGTGCGGTTGAACAGATATTTGGTGAGGTATTGCAACATTATTTGGAAGAAAATCCACGCCAGGCTAAGATAATTTTCGATAAAGTAACCTTAGCGGCTACTGCCCGCCACGCTGCCCGCAAGGCCCGCGAAATGGTGCAACGTAAAGGTGTATTGAGCGGAAGTGGTTTACCAGGTAAACTGGCGGATTGTGCCAGCAAGAACAAGGAAGAGAGCGAGATATTCCTTGTGGAAGGGGATTCGGCGGGTGGAACGGCTAAACAGGGCCGCGACCGTCACTTCCAGGCTATACTTCCTTTAAGAGGTAAGATTTTGAACGTGGAAAAAGCCATGGAATACAAGATCT
The DNA here is from genome assembly GCA_028288545.1 of Bacteroidota bacterium. Lineage (GTDB taxonomy): Bacteria > Bacteroidota > Bacteroidia > Chitinophagales > LD1 > Bog-950. Next base: position 12,625 of record JAQBNQ010000320.1, on the reverse strand, counting down.
ACGAGAACGAGGAAATCCGCAATATGTTTACCGCCCTTGGGGTTAAAATAGGAACCGCCGAAGACAACAAAGCGCTTGATATTACCAACCTGCGCTACAACAAAATAGTTATTATGTGTGATGCCGACGTGGATGGTTCGCACATTACTACTTTGATACTTACTTTCTTTTTCCGCTACATGAAGGAGCTGGTAGAGAATGGACACATTTATATTGCACAACCGCCTTTGTATTTAGTGAAAAAAGGCAAGGACCAGATATACTGTTGGAACGAAGTACAACGTTTATCTGCTATTAAAGAACTTGCAAAAGGCGGTAACGAAAGCACTGTAAATACACAACGCTATAAAGGTCTTGGTGAAATGAACGCGGAGCAATTATGGGAAACAACCATGAACCCGCTTACAAGAACCTTCCGCCAGGTAACTATTGAAAGTGCGGCTGAAGCTGATTACATATTTAGTATGTTAATGGGCGATGAAGTACCACCACGCAGGGCGTTTATTGAAAGCCACGCTAAGTTTGCGAGGATTGATGTGTAATTACAGACGACTTAAAATAAAACGAAAAACCCGGCAATTGCCGGGTTTTTTTTATGCCGAATCGTAAGTGATTTATTGCACAATCACCGTTCCGGTCATGCCGCTGTGAATGGTGCAATGATATTGATAGGTACCTGTTGTTGTAAATTGAAAGCTAAAAGAGCCACCTGCCGCGATATTACCACTGGAGAATGCTCCTGCGTCGCTGGTAACGGTATGGGCCATGCCGTCTTTGTTGCTCCAGGTAACGGTGGCGTTTTTGCTTACTGTTATTGTAGAAGGATTAAAGGCCGTGTTTTGCATAAACACCTGGTTAGCACCAGGGCTGTCTTTTTTACAACCGTGTACAGCAAAGGCAAAAACAAAAATTAATGTTACCACGCCCAGCTCTTTTAAACTGAATAATTTCGTTTTCATAAATGTTCTTTTTATGGTTATTAAATGGCCTGCTTTTTAAATTCGAAGTTTACATCCACCTTAACTACCTCGGCAATTTTTACCACTACAATAGTTGGCACTTTAATGTTGTGATCAACCAGCTTAACATCAAACTGGGCCGTGCCGCTAACCGGTTGTCCGCCTTTAATAGTTAGCTTGCCTTTTATTTCGCGGTCTCTTTTTACACCATGTATTTCAAAAGTCCCTTTTAACGTAACGTTATAAGTTCCGTCCTTGGTAAAATTGATTTTATCGACGATCACCGCGTCAAGAATTGCGTACGGATATTTACCGCTTTCGATGTAATCCTCATTAAAATCCTCTTGCATTTTTTTACGGCGGAATTCAAAACTTGTCATCTTAACCTTAGCAGATACTTTTTTTGTTTGAGGATCGATAGCACAAACGGCGGAATTAGAAGTGGCCTCAATATCTTCAATAGCAGTAGATGCCAGGAAGTGGATCTTCCCGTTTTCGCAAACCAATGATTTGTCTGTTTTATTTACCGGCCCTGTATGGAACATTCCAAACGGCAATAACATGGCAATGATTATGGTTTTCATAGTTTTTGTTTTTATTAAACGGATGGGAACTAAAGGGCAAAACTAGTGCCATGGCAACTGCAAAAAGTTACACAACTCTTGTAAAAAGTTGCATCATTCATACAAACAGAATTTGAATTACGACAATGGGAACTGGCCTTTTACTAAATGTGGGAACAGGTAAGGCCGTTAAAAATAACGCCGGTTTTTATGTCATTCTTGTTATACGCCTGGCTTGATTATCATGCTTATAAATAAATTTCCTTAATTCAGATAAAATATATAATTTTTCATGTCCATAGCATAACGACATCTTCATCGTTTAAAATTTAATTAATCAAATCCCCTTCCTATGAAAGCGAAAAAGTTTATCTCAATTCTCTCCTTTTTATTGGTACTTATTTTGGAAGCGAAATCTCAGGGTTGGGTAGCAGGAAGCACGGGATCCACCGGAACTCTGACTACCGTTACCTCGGGTGGGGCAACTACGCCTATGGCAGTAGGTATTAATTTATCAACAGGATTGGGAGTTGCGCCTTCGGCCAATTTGCACAACAACGGAACAGTTCGTTTTGAAAATTTGCCTGCTGGTTCACTTTCAGCTGTTTTATGTTACAATAATACCGGAACTACCGGCCCAACCGGCAGTAGGGGACTTATTACATGGGCAGTCCTACCCTCGGCGGTAACCGGTCCAACCGGAGGAACAGGACCCACAGGAAGTACTGGTGCTACTGGCGCCACTGGTCCACAAGGAGTAACCGGCACGGCAGGTGCCACTGGTCCGCAAGGGGTTACAGGTCCTAATGGAGCTACCGGCGTGGCAGGACCAACCGGCCCACAAGGCCCAACAGGGCCAGCAGGCGTTACGGGCCCACAAGGGTTAACGGGGAATAACGGCACCACAGGTGCTACGGGACCTGCAGGGCCAACCGGACCAAGTTTAACAGCGCTGGCATTTGCCTGTTCAGGCGGAACAGGGGTATTAACTTTAACCACCACTTCTGGTGCTGTAACCGGGCCACTTGCCACATGGAATGAGTTTGGAACTAATACCGGCACTGCAGGTGGCACAGGCTATACCGGCTCGGTTTACTTCGGAACTTACAATAATGACGACATACGCGTTGCCAACAATAACCAAAACTGCAATTATGATCAAACCAAGGAGGTGATGCGTATTACTGCCGATGGCAATGTTGGAATCGCCTCATGGGATGGAACAAATGGGTTGAATACAGTACCGCCGCACAATAAGCTTTTTGTTCAAAACGGAACTAATGACCCGCTTTTATATTCAAACCTTGCTCTGGCAGGAATAAACGCGTCTGATGTTGGTATCCTGTCTATGTCTAACACACTTGATCCTGCCCCGCAAAATAATATCTCCGTTTTAGGTATTTCGGAATCAACTACTGCCCAAAAAAACATTGGCGTAGATGGTCTTTCCTTCGGTGCGGCATTAAGCCAAAATATAGGTGTTCAGGGCTCCGCGGCATCCTGTATTCTTAACGATGGTGTCAAAGGAAGCGCAAATGGAACACTTGCCGGTAGCGAAAACCGGGGAGTTGAAGGCAATGCCAATGGCGACGGAGTTACAAACGAGTCTTTGATCGGTTTCATCCATGCTAATACTAATGCTCTTAATACAGGAGTTTTAACCTTAGTTAATGGGGATAATAATAACGTATTCAACCCCTTTTCAGTATATACTATTGCCAATGTGCAGTGCAACGCCGGTGGGGCATGTAGGGCAATAGGGCACGGCAGTCAGAATATTGGATTTTGGGGTTCTATCGTCGATGTTTCGGGCGGAGGTGCAGACGCTGGAAGCACCTGCTATGGGGTAATAGGTTCAAGTTCCGCTACTACTTGCGCAAACCAGGTTGGTGTTTACGGTGTGCTGGCATTTAATGCAGGTGCAACAAATTATGCTATTGAAGGGGTGGAGCCTTCCCCATGTGGAGCACCCGGTGGCGGTCTTTCCGGAGCACCTTGCGGGGTCAATTATGCCGGATATTTTTCCGGTGATGTGTTTGCCTCAAATATGTACTTCTATTCCGACGCAAAACTGAAGAAAAATATAAGTGCTTACGGAAACGCTCTTGATAAAATACATCAATTAGAAGTAAAGGAGTACGATTTCAAAAATGAAGAATATCCGGATTTAAGAATGCCAAAAGGGCGACAAGTGGGGGTTTTATCCGCTGACCTGGAAAAGGTGTTTCCTAACCTGGTTAAAAGAACTATTCATCCCGACTATACCGGCCACAAAAAGGATGTAGAGTTTCAGGCAGTAAACTACGTGGGTTTGGTGCCGATTATGTTAGAAGCGATGAAGGAGTTGGATGAAAAAACAAAACCAAACGAGCAATTACTTAGCCAGGTAAATGATTTGCAAAACCAGGTTGCCCAACTGCAAAACGCTTTGAAAGACAGGGATGAAAAAACCGAAGCACTATCGCGCGATTTAAACAGCTTAAAGGGTATGATAAATGACATATGCAACCTTGGCTGCGACGGTTTAAACAGGGGTAGCAATTCTGCCAGTAGGGGTGATGTTGTATTGTATCAAAGTATTCCTAATCCTACCGCCAAATCCGCTACAATTGGTTATATGATCAATGTCCCTTTCACTTCGGCTGTTATCAATGTAGTAGGCATAGACGGTAAACCGGTTAAGGAATATAAGATTACTGAGGCAGGTAAAGGTTCGATAGTGTTTGAGGTAAATACTTTGTCTGATGGGGCGTATAAATATTCGTTGGTAATTGATGGGAAGATTTATGACACAAAATCAATCGTTGTTACTAAGGAATAAATAAAATTTGTACGCAAATAAAATAAATAAGGACCATCACAAAAATAAAAGTGTTGGTCCTTATTTATTTTTCAGAGGATACTTTTTGAAATAATACTATCTAAAAATTCAGCAAACCTGGAGTTCCCCGATTTAGTGAAATGGATATTGTTATTTATGTAATCTTCTCTTTTTAAATTAAGCGGGAAAAATGTTCGGGGGACCATATCTTTAAATATACCACCGTATTTATTCAGGTAAGCATCGTAATCCGTCACTTTAGTAACAAACTCAACATCCGGAATAAAAGCTATGTCCATAATCACATTGTTCCCCGCGCAAATTGAATCCATTTCATGCAACCGGTTATAAGTCAGTTGCTGCTGAAAAGGAAGTTTGTGAGCGTAAGTTGAGGATGCAAATTTATGAGCGAATCGCCTTAACTTAAAGTAAAGGTTTGTCGATAGGCATATCCTCCTGCAAAAACCAGCGGCTAATGTGGGTCGACCCTGTAAGGTTACTTCATTTTTATAGAAGCGATAAGCTTCTTCCGGAGAACGCAAAACAACATTCTCTTTGCCAATAATGTTTTCCGGAACAACGCTTTGCATCCATCCGGCATTTGTTTGCCAGTATAGTGGTATTCCAGGGGTTATGTGGCGGTCAAACAGCAACATGTCATTAGTTCCGCAAAAAGCTACAATAACCATATCTGGTTTTAATTCGGGTACAAATTTTTCTGTAATAAGTTCGTAATTTATGGGGTCAGTTCCTGCTACTCCAAAGGCGCAAATGGCGCAATCGGGTTCGCGTCTTTTTAATAATTCAATAAAGGTTTTTTGGTAATCAAAAGGTTGGTCGGTTACGCCTTCAACAAAGGAGTCGCCTATTATAAAAATTATCTTTTTTTTTAATTTACGAAGCGAATCAATGCTTTGTCTGGTATAATCAAAATTGGCTAAAAAGCCCTGTTGGTTAATATGTTGGTTGCTGTCCCACCACCATTTAAAAGTGGGGTTTTCAAAATTCATGCCTCTGTCATCGCATAAATGCCTTTGTTCCACTTTTAGGGTATCAACCAAAGTAAAGTCAATCACATTTTTGCTGTATTCATATCCCGGCACAAAACCCCTGCTTCGGTAGCTGGTTTCGCTTATAACCAATACAATAAAAATTATAACATATACGGCCACCAAAGCAGTAACTGTCAAGTATCCTTTTTTTGACTGATGATAAGGTAAATAATTGAGCAGAACGCGCAACCCTGTTATACCAAGGCCTATTATTGCAGCAAATACAATTAGCGGCAAGGCAAATACGCGGACTAAATAGAAATGATGATAGACATTTTTGTAAAACTCAATATCCTTCCCCCAACAAATAACCAACGCTTTCATAACATCATATAGCCAACATACACTTGCAAATGCGCAAACGAAAATGAATAGAAGAAGAAGAAATACTTTAAAATAAATTTTCACGGCTTACTACTTTGAAATGAACATTTTGTAGTGATTTAATTTTTCAATAAGTCTTTACCTGTTTATAAAATTATTGCTTTCCACTAACGATTGAAAAACTATTTGCTGCCAAAGTAGATAACCCCTCGAATTATGGTGCATATCTGTTGCCCAATAATAATTTTTTGGGTCGAGGTTGTTGCTTGTAAAATATTTGTGGTACCGGTCGTTTAAATCAACAACAGTAATATTCTTGTTCTGTTTTGACCGCGAAACTAACGGGGTCAGGGCAAAGGTTTCGCTTTGCAATTCCCAAAGCGTGGGATGAAATATTATTACCAGCTTAAAATTATTTTCAAGCGATAATTGATAAAATTGTTCAACCGGTTCCATTAATTTTTGAACTGCCAAAGCCTTTTCACTCAGATCTTCGTTTTCGTGCTTAAGGTTTAAGTTGTAGTGAAATACGTTACGAATAACCATCCTATAAATCATACTTGAGCCATAAAAAAATTCCCACCAGGGCGAATCTTTTATTTTAAAAGTTGAATCGGCAAGAAATCTTTCATACCCGCCTCTTTCAATCACGTCATCAATGTCCGAAGCATTGATTGATACGGTTACAATATCAGGCTTATATTTTAACATCGAATATTTGAGGAGGTAGGATTCAAAATAAGGATCACTTCCACTTACTCCTGCGTTGATAACGGTATAAGTGGTGTCTCCGCTTATTGAAGCCAGGCTTTGCTCCAACAACCGCGGCCATGTGGAGTCCTGTGGAGCGCCAACACCTTCAGTAAAGGAGTCGCCAAGCGTAAGTATTCTTATTTCATTTTTCTTTTTTGCAACGCTTACTTCATCTGTACGCAACCCTTCGCTATTAAATTTATGTTGATAGCTGAATTCTGCTTTGCTAAGTTGTTTTGTCGTTCCGGGTTGGTTAACGCGAATCCATCCAAAGCTATTTTTAGGAATAAAATACTTGTTTATCCATCTGAATTTTTGCCGGAGGGCGCCACTGGTGTATAATAGTTTTCCGTTCCTTTCATTATAATCCAGATAAGCCTGTGGTTTAACTATATATCTTAAAGTAAGATCAGCAAGGCAAAGCGTAATAACTGTACTGATAACTATCAGTTGAAGATTTTGGAATCGCCCTTTCACTACCCCACGCTTTCTTAAAAGCACGAGAAATGAGATACCAAGAAGTAAAATTGTGGCGTAAAGTGTAATCGTTGAGAAAAAAGTTACAGCGCCCAGAACCATAGTAACAATTGTAACTAGAAGAAACAGTGCATAGGTTATCCAGGCAATAATCTTTACAATGCTGTTTTTTCGGGCGGGGTTTGCCATGCTTTATTTTCCTGGTATGTTCAATTATACGGAATTGTACTTACATTATTGAACTACTGCCATTGGTCACCAAGCGTTTCTATTTACGGCAGGTATTTAAAAATTCAAATACTAGAAACTGCGTAAAGCACTGGCTACACCAACATACGGACAGGCAATCGTAACATCCTTTACATAACCCTGCAGTGTTACATCCGGTTGATTGTCTACGGGGTATCCCCAGCTGCGCATCAGGCAATTAAATTCTACCGACAAATGAAAATGCTTGTGGTCGGGTTCCCAGGCAAAACCGGATATTTTAATGTCACCGTTTTGTTTTATAACGGAATAAACAACCGAGCGATATTGCATCGAAACGGCATATACAGAAGGTTCTTCGGGCATCGCTTCGTCAAAATTGATTTCGAGCAAAATGTTTTGGTTAAATGGCCTCCCCTGCGCATTTAAATAAGGAGTTCCGTTCATAAAAACGCTGATCACTTTTCGGGCTGGTCGCCGACCATCTAAAGAGGGTGGCTGATTTACCAAAGAAGCGTTTAAATGGCCTTCCTGCGCGGGAAATATGTCCCCACTAATTGAGGCAATAAATGGACCTGAAATATTTGCCTTGTATCCCTCGTCAATGCGATAGGTAAAGCCGGTTATAAAAACCCAAAGCAGGGCTAAAGTAAAGAGTTTCATATGCTGCACGTTTACATGGTTTCACAATGCTGATATAATTGCAAATTACGTGCCCCGGGGGCCGTTTTATGGAACTATTTCGGCGAGGAAATTCTGTATTAAAAGCAAAGTGTTTTGTGTCAAAAGGTTGCATCGCAGTTCAACTTTATTTTGTGCCAATAAAAATTATCTTTACCTTATAAACACATTATTTATGAAACACCTGAGAATGGTCTTTTTAACGATGGCCGTGGCCTGGACCGTGGGCGCCAAAGCGGGCGACATGGAGCAAAAACTAGTTGGTAGTTGGACAATAACAGATCTGAAAATAAACGACCAAAAGGCCCTTCAAGGTGCAAAGTGTTACCTGTGCGACTTATATAATAGCGGTACCAAACTGATTTTTACCGCCTATGGCATCGTTCAATATGAAGATGGCCGCAATCCCGCAAAAGTGGAATATAAATTGATCAACGATGACCTTGTTTTAAGCCCTAAAACTGCAACACCCGGTCAGGATAACGCCGCTGTAACTTTTAAAGTCTCTTTCAAAAAAAATCATCTCGTCCTTCAAAAAATTTCACCCGTAGGAACTGAAACATATACCCTGTCAAAATAATTCCCCAGTATGAAAAAACTTTACCTCGGCCTTGCCTTGCTATGCTCGTTTGTTTTAGCTAATGCCCAAAACGTAAATCTGCAGGTGCAGATAACTCAACTTTCCCGCGACTCATATTCAGATTGCGTAGGTTGTGGTAATCCTGACCCTACCTGGATAGTAACCGGTACAGATAATGGCTCAGGAGCTATTGTAAACACTAATTGCTTTTCGTACGAAGAAATGCCAACTACTGTTTGGAACATACCTGCCTATACCATTGTAAATCACGCCAACACAAACGCAACAACTTTTACTTTAGGCTTGCAGGATGCATTCGAAAAAAACTGTACTAATAACTACTGCACCTACCAGAGTTATAACTTTTTTACATGTTTCCCATCGGTGTTTGGCGATAGCAGAAGGTGTCAGAACCCGAGCATGGTTACCCAAAACTTTATGACCTTTGCGCCTTGCCAATGGCACACAGTACAGGCTCCGTTTTGTGGCGATTATACTTTTCAATATTCTTTTTACTGGTCGTTTAATTATACTCCCACTATCGTTGTACAGCCGGCTGCAAGTATTAACTCCTGCTTAGGCAATGCCCCTATTACGCTTTCAGTAGCCGCTGCCAACGACCCTCACGGTTGGAACACCGGCGTAAATTATCAATGGCAAATTTCTACCAGCACTGCTTGCCCCGGTACTAACTGGACAAATATTTTAGGCGCTACCTCTTTCAACTATTCGCCAGTGCAAATTGGCGGTACCCGCCTTTATCGTTGCATGATAACCTCTAATTGTAATCCCGATTTTAGCTATAATACCACCATTTCAAATTGCTCGGTAGTAACCTACAATCCAATTGGCTCCCCCGGCGATCCGGTGCCCGATATTGTTTCGGGTATTTGCGGCTCAACAGTTTTACCGGGTTCAACACACGTTATGGGTATTTTAACTCCGCCAAATCCTGGGGCTGTGGTTGGCTATACAAGTCTTAGCTGGGTTGCAAGTGGGGGTTCGCCAACAACCGGCTCCGGTACTACTTTTACCTGGACAGCACCGGTTAATCCGGGTACTTTTACAATTACCCTTACTTATAATGATGCTTGTCCGCAAGCGGATGCAGGGTCTAATACCTGCGTTATAAACGTTGGTTCAGCCACCTGCGATTTTGCTTACGTTGCAACCAACGGGCAGGATTCGACCTATCGTGGCGGACCGGACAATCCGTACAAAACATTGGGTTATGCAATTTCGCAACTGAGTGGCCGCAAGTACATCCGCATGGCCACAGGTGTTTATCCCGAACCAAATCCAATTGCATTGCAGGATAATCTTATTATTGAAGGAAGTTATGTTGTTCAAAATAATATATGGACAAAAACCAATTCCGATAGCACTGTTATTTTAGGCTTTGGTACACAGGTTATAAACGGTAACGTGGCCCACCGGGTAGGTTTTGTGGCCAACGCTGCCAACAACTGGACCTTGCAGGATCTGGTGATTCGTACCATAGATATTACAAGCCTTACTTCAAATGGGCTTGGTTATTCCAACTACGCGGTGCTGGCTATTAATGGCTCAGCAGGTTTTCAAATAGTAAGATGTGAAATAGTTTCGGGCGCTGCTGCGAAAGGGTTGAGCGGTGTTACTCCATCTGGCACCGGTAGTGCTGGTGGAGGTGGTGGAGGTGGAAACCCTGGTGGTGGAAGTCAAACCGATTGTGGTGGTAATGGTGCCGGTGGCGGAAATGGTTTTGCCGGCAACGGTGGTGCCAGTGGTGGAACGCCTGGCGGCGGATGTGGCGGTGGTGGTTGCAATGTTTTTGGATGCAATGCAAGTGGTTGTGGTGGTGGCAATGGTTCAGGCGGTGGTAATGGCGCTGTAGGTGCAGGGTATATTGGCGGCGTTAGTCCTGCTACGCCAACCCCTTCTGCTCCTTATTATGTACCTGCGGGTCAATCGGCTTCCGGTTCTAACGGATTTGGTGGCGGTGGCGGCGGTGGCGGTGGCGGTGGCGATATTGGAACTTGTTGCACTTGCGGTTGCGGCTCAGGCTCGCCTGATGGTGGACGTGGTGGCAGCGGTGGTGGTGGCGGCTTACCGGGCTCGGGCGGACACGGCGGCGGGGGGTCATTTGGTATTTACGCAGCCGGTGCCGGTGTTTCCGGTACTATAATTACTGCGCAAATATTAGCAGGTGCGGCCGGCGCGGGTGGCGATGGGGCTGCAGGCCAGGGTGGTGGTGCAGGTGGTGGTGGAAGTGCAGGTATCAGTCATGGTGGTTGCGATGGTGGTAATGGAGGCAACGGCGGTGGTGGTGGCAATGGTGGTAACGGCGGCCGTGGCGAAGACGGGGCAAGCGGTTTAAGCCAGGCAATAACTGTTACAGGCGGAGCCGTTATAACCGGTTCTTCAACTGCAGTGCCTAACAGCTACGTAGTTGGCATTGATTATCAAAATACAAAAGCCTGTATCAATTCCGAATTAGAATTTACAAAATCATCCGGCGTTTGGAATTTCCCTTCAGGTATAAATCTTATCAATGATTTGCGCGATCAACCTGCCGGTCCCCCTATTTCAAGTTATAACTCATCAAGCAGCCCGGTTTTGGTTTATACAACTACGCCATCGGTTACTTATGATTTAAACGTTAACGGAACAGTTTTTGCGCAATACTTGAGACTTTCGGCTGACAACAGAATATTGCCAACTATTAGTGCTTCGTCTCATATTATATGTATTAACGGTACAGATTCTTTCAGCGCAACGCATTGGGGCTCCGAAACAGAATACGATTGGAAAATTTACCAGGGTACTAACGTAAGTAACCCGCTTTATCAATCATCCCTGGCTTCTCCGGTAATTAATTTTTATGGTTTTGCACCGGGCCAGTACACCATTCGCTACCGGGCCCGCGAAAGTTGCTGCGGTTGGTCAAAAGTTGTATTCGATACCCTGCTTATTACCCCGTTGCCTTTTCAATTTAATGTTGGTGGAGGAGGAAATTATTGTCCGGGTACCAATGGTTCTGTAGTTAGTTTAAGTGGTTCCGAACCGGGTGTTATTTATTACCTGCTCGACAACGGAACACCGGTTGATAGTTTTATTGGCACCGGTGGCCCTATCAGTTTCGCTCCGGATACCGCGGTTGGTGTTTACACCGTTCACGCAGTGCGTTTTGGTGGTTGCGATGATATGATGTTTGGTAACGTGCCTGTTAACGTGTGGCCAGCGCCGTTTCAATATAATGTAAGCGGTACCGGCGATACCATATGTGTCAATGGCGGTAACCTGAATGCAACGGTTATATTAAGTGGTTCTGAATTTGGGGTTACCTATCAACTATATCGGAATGGAAATATTCCAATAGGTCCCCCATTGCCTGGTAGTAGTCAGCAATTAACCTTTACCGGTATCAATCAACCGGGTCTTTATACAGTTATTGCTACTAATGGCACTACCGGTTGCACGGCCAATATGAATGACAGCGCTGTAGTATCACTGGCGCCTCAGCCAAACGTATATAGTGTAACAGGCGGAGGTTCTTATTGCTTTGGCGATTCGGGGGTAGTGGTAGGACTAAGCGGTTCCGATTCCGGGGCAACTTACGTACTACTTGAAGGTGGAGTATTACCGGTTAATAACCGCGTGACGGGAACCGGTTCCGCAATTTCGTTTGGCAAAGTGGCGCCGGCGGGCTATTATAAAATAAAGGCGATCAGCGTTTTTGGCTGCGAAAGTTTTATGAATGATTCGGTGATTGTTATACAGTTGCTTAATCCTTCAATTACAGGTGTTATCGAAAATGACCCAACCTGCAACGACGGTAACAATGGTTCCATAATTGTCCAGGCTTCTACCCAAAACGGAAATATCTTCTATTCTATTGATAGCGCTGCTAATTTTCAGCCTACGGGTACCTTCAATTCCCTTGGACAGGGATTTTACTATATAGTTATAAAAGACGATAGTGGTTGTGCATCGCGTTATGCGGCTAACCCGGTAAAAATAAATTCACCCATTGCTGTAAACGTATTGTTACAAGGCAGAGAGCCTGCTTGTTATGGCAATGCAACCGGTTCGATAACTGCCATTGTTAGCGGCGGAACTGCACCATATTCGTATACATGGAACACAATTCCGGTTCAAAATGGTTTTGCTATAGACAATTTGCCAAGCGGACAGGTGTATACTGTTACTGTTACGGATGCAAACAACTG
>JAQBNQ010000284.1 GCA_028288545.1 Bacteroidota bacterium | reverse complement strand
GGGGTTTATTTCTAAATACAAACCTCACCCTGTCTCACTATCGTTCGACATCCCTCTCCATTCCCAGAGCTGAATAGAGAAGGAGATGCGTTTCAATTAGGCGGTATTGTCTTGCAATAAGTTTACGGAAATACAAACAGCCGTCCACCCCCTGCCGGAAAAGCGTTTGCCCACGCAGCCCCCTAACCCCCGACGCGGGGGAACCGCCACGCAGAGGCGGGGCGCTGTATCTGCATTCCATTCGCTAATTGCCTCATTCGTATATATGCATCCTTACATATACCTGTCAATCGGGAAATATTGGCTCATACAACTGTTGCAGAAATAGCGGAAAGTGTCTAGCAGATCGGCTTGTTGGGTGGGGTTGTTTCGGTTGGTTTTTTTGATGGTGCCGTCGGGGTTTATTTCTACAAATTTAAAGTCCATGATGAGGGCAGCGGCGTTGTCGGGGTCTATTTGGACACGGTGTTTTTCGAGGATGGCATTTACGAGGATTTGGTTTTTGTGCAGGGGTGGGTTGGAGCGGGGCACCCGGAATTGGCCAAGGTTAACGTTTAGCTGTTGTTGTATGATGCTGTAGCAGGTGTTGGAGTCCTGCGCGTAGGCGCTGTGCGAGTTTCCGCTGGCGTCGCCGGTTACCACAAAGTGGGCGTGGGGGAATTTTGTGCGGATTAGCTGGCAGAGTTGGAAGATGTTGCTGTTTTGCAGTTTGAAGCAATGCGGCACCCATACGGTGTTGTTGTAATATTGTATTACGCTGCAGCAAATGGGGTTGTGGTTAAAATCGAAGCTGAGGTAAATGGGCGCGTTATGGTTTACCTGGCATTTGCCTACATGTTTTTTTTCGTCGAACGCGTAGCAAAATTTGGTGCTGCTGTTTTGGTTGGGGATGCCATAGTAGAGTTCGAGAAACACACCGGTTGGCAGTGCGTCTTTTGCTTCGTCGATAGATTGCTGCTGTAATATGCCGGCGTGTACGGCATCGTCGGCCGTAATTTTAAAGTAGCGCCAATCTTTTAAGTTACCGGCTTCGGCCTGGCGGGCTAAGTGGTACACCCAGTTGTTGGTGCCTTTTACGTTGCCAATGATCTTTACATAGCCGCGTGTTTTTGTAAGTGTACTGCGGATGGCGTACCAGGCTTCTTCTTTCATTCGGCTGGCTTCGTCAATTACCACGGCCATAACGTCGTCGCCATAAATGAGGTCGGGCCTGTCGGCACTTTTAAAAAATATGGTGGCGCCGTTAAAGAGGGTAATGGTAAGTTCGCTTTTGTTGGTGGTTATTAGTTGTTTGTCTTCGACATATAGCCGCAACCTGTCGAACACCATTTTGGCCTGGCTGCGCACGGGTGCTACCCACCAATAGTTTTTTCCGGGTTTTCCATTTAGGGCTTGTTCGAACAGCCAAACCAGGCAGCCTGTGGTTTTGCCGGCTTTGGTGGTGGCTTCGATGATTACGTAGCGTTCGGGGGCTTCGATGAATTGGAGTTGTTTGGGGTAGTTGTTGATTTCTTCGGGGTGGGTGTATTGGTAGAGCATATGCGAATGTGATGATGTGATAATGTGATGATGTGATAATTTTTAATTAGCGAATGGGGGAATTAGCGAATGGGGGGCATTTAGTAAATTGGACAAATGAGTAAATGAGTAAATGGGAATACAGGTGGGAGTTTTGAGTAGCCGATATGGATAGTGGTTTTCATCTCCCAGCCCGCATTTTCTGCGAAAAGGGCGGGCATCCCTCTTCGGAAGAGGGACGTTAATGCAGTGAGAACCGCTTCGCGCACCTAAAGAGGAGCCTCGGCGCTTGTGTTAGGTGTGTAGATTGAGTTTTACTTCTTTTATCTGTTCGCCGGTTTCGGCGGAGGAGGCGGGGACGGGGCTGATTTTTGAGAGGGTGTAGGGCATGAGGTGGAGCAGAAACGTTAGTTTGTCTTTTGTTTCGAGTTGGGTGAGGTAATCGAACACGTTTTGGAGTTCGAGGTCGACTATCTGGCAGATTTTTTGGCGGCGTTCGGCGGTGGTTTTGTTGGGGGTGCCTTTTTTGCGGCCTCCGGTTTTTGGGGAGCCTTTTTGGCGGCCCGGGGAGAGTTGGGTCATTTGGATTTAATTAGCGAATGAGGGGAATTAGCGAATGTGATAATGTGATGATGTGACTCCCGCGAAAAGCGGGATGAAACAAATGTGATAATTTGGGGGGGGAAATTAGCGAATGTGGAATGGGGGCGAGTGCGAGGGAAATTAATTAGTGAATGAGGACAATTAGCGCCCGCCCGGATGACCTGGTCGGACAGGAATTAGCGAATGGAATGGCTGCCCGCGCCTCTGGTTCTCCCGCCAAAAGCGGGATGAGACACCTAAAGGGAGAACCGCTCCGCGCAGTTTCCGATTTTGTGATGGGCTAGATATAAAGAAGGTAAAAAGACCGAGGGAGTCAAAAGGAATTTGACGATGCAAAAGTACGGATAAAAATGCGATTTGGGGTGTTTTTTTGGGAGATTTTTTTGTTGGGGCGGCATACGGGATGGGTGGGGTTTCTACTTTTTATGGATGGGATTTAATTTTAATATGTTAAGTTGGTAATTAGTTGATTTTCAATTGTTTGCAGGCGGGTGAAAATGAAGGGGTTCTATTTGTATCTATTAATAGAAATAGCGGCCCCCTAGCCCCCGGAGGGGGAATAAAGGCACACCGGGAAGGCGGGCAGTTCGGCTAGGCTCACTGTGACAGGGTGGTCTTTTGGGTTAGCGATAGGAACGGAAAGCCCGGAATGAGTGCCGACCTGCCGAAAGGCGGGTGGTACGAGTGAGGACTTGGAGTGGATAGCGCGACCCCGACCCGGCGGAAGCCGGGCCGGGGAACCCCAAACCAGCATTTGGATTGGGGTTTTGATTTTCCAACATTTCCGCTATATTTGCCGTCCTTTTCGCGAAAGCTGGTAATTGAGTTGTTTGAAAATGTGATAACAAGCTGTAGCGATCATCATAAACTGTTGAATTGTGAAAGGGTTGAGGGAATTCGAAATTCCATATGTTGGCCTTAAGGTTGGAATTCACAAATTCGATTACGAAATTGGTGGGAGTTTCTTCAAGTTTTTTGAGGACTCTCTGATACAGGATTGTAAGGCCCATGTAAGGCTTGAGTTTGAGAAAAAGGAAACGTTCTTTGTACTTAATTTTTTTGTTGATGGTTCGGTAATGACGGAATGTGACCGTTGCCTGATACCTTTTAACAAGGCTATTTTTGGCGATTTTACGTGTTACATAAAGTTTGCCGAAGAGCCCTCTAACATTAGCGATGATGATGAGGTGATTTTTATTAGCCGCGATGAGACAATTATTGACGTAGCGCATTTGATTTACGAATACATCAATCTTTGTTTACCAATGCAGAAATTAGGTTGCGAAAAACCGGGACAGGAGCCACAGTGCAATAAGGAAGTATTGAAGTATATAGCGGGGCAGGGAGAAGTAAAGAAAAGTGAGGAAGACCCAAGGTGGGCAGCCTTAAAGAATTTGAAAAAAGATTAAACGATAAAACATTAAGCAACCAATAAAAACTTATAGTCATGCCACATCCTAAGCATAAAATCTCGAAGCAAAGAAAGAACAAGAGAAGAACCCATTACAAGGCTGAAGCCCCAACTACGGGTGTGGATCAAACTACCGGTGAGGCGCATTTAATGCACCGTGCACACTGGAGCGAAGATAAGTTGATGTACCGCGGAAAAACGGTATTGGAGAGAGTACAGAAGTAACCCCTTCCGTCCCCTAAAAGGGGAAACTAATACAGCCCTGTTGGTGGAATTTTCCCAACGGGGTTTTGTTTTTCTAAATTGCCCACGCATTTTATTAAATCAATAATGCCGGCCGTGCCGACATTAGACTTTAGACGCAAGATATCAGACCCAAGACAATACATTTCTGCAACAATAACCTATGACAACCCGCGAAAAATATAAGGTATCCATACGCCAGGCTACAAAGCTGGCCCTGCCAATTATTGGCGGGCAGTTAGGGCTTGTGCTGATGGGCTTTTTTGATACGGTGCAGGTGGGCGGGTTGGGACCAGCGTATATGGCGGCTTCAGGGGTATCGAGCGGTACCTACTTTTTATTTATGCTGTTGGGCATGGGAATTTTGTTCGCTGTTTCTCCGCTTGTATCGGAGGCTTTTGGCGAGGGCCATGCGTGGAAATCTATTGGGGTGTTCCGCTCAGCTTTAAAAATTGCATTGGTATTGTGCGTGGTATTTTATGGCGTGGTATATGTAGTTACAGATCATTTCGAAATTTTTAGAGAGAGTGAGAAGATAACCACTTTGTCAAAAAGATTCCTGCATATTCTGAATTATTCAACACCGATGTTGATGCTCTTTACATTGGGCAAACAATTTATGGATGGCACGGGTAGAACGAAGGTATCCATGGTGGTAACGGTTATTGGCCTGTTGTGCAATGTTATTTTAAACTGGATACTTATTTACGGAAAATTGGGCTGTCCTGCTATGGGTATTGAGGGAGCGGCCATTGCAACTGCCACTGCACGTACCCTGATGTGCGTGATACTGTTTGGCTATATATTTTACGACAAGCAGGTAAAGGGCTTAATAGCCGAATACAAATTAAAAGCGGGCGAAGGGAAGAGTTACATCAAGCCAATACTGGAGATCGGGGTCCCATCGGGTTTGCAAATGTTTTTTGAGGTAGCGGCTTTTAACGCGGCGCAAATTATGAGCGGATGGATTGATGAAACTAACCTGGCCGCCTACCAGATCGCCATTAGTCTTGCATCGATAACTTTTATGATGGTATCGGGTGTTGCTAATGCAGGCACTATTATGACAGGTTATGCTTTTGGCGCAAAGGATAAAGAAGGTATAGGCATTGCCGGCAACACAGTTTACTTTCTTACATTCTGCAGCCAGTTTTTGTTTGCCATTGTGTTTTTGGCGCTGTGTAATCAACTGCCAAAAATGTACACGGGCGATGAGAAGGTTATAACACTCGCTTCTACTCTTTTGATTTGGGCCGCATTGTTTCAGTTAAGTGATGGCTTCCAGGTGGTGGGCGCCGGTTTATTGCGCGGATTGCAGGATACGCGGGTTCCTTCGGTTATTGCCTTTGCATCTTATTGGATAATCATGGTACCGCTCTGTTACGTACTCACTTTTACCGTGGGCCTTGGTGTAGTTGGCGTTTATATTGGTTTTACTATCGGCCTTAGTATTGCAGCGGGTCTTATGTATCTGCGCTTCAGGTACAGGTTAAAGCATGTTCAGTTTGCTGATTTATAGAAGCGGCTTTATTCAAAGTCTCACCAAAATTAGTCTTGCCTAATTTTATTTATTCGACAAGTCAATTTTATTTATTTATATTTGCCCGGCCATTACCTGTTGAGGGGTGGAATTTATGATTACCCATCAGTCGCTCGAAGAAGTACACGGAAGTATTGATACCACCAAAACAAGCAGTTGGTGGAAACGGATGTTTCTTTTTATCGGGCCCGCTTTTTTGGTTGCAGTCGGTTACATGGACCCCGGCAACTGGGCTACTGACATTGCAGGGGGAAGTAAATACGGCTACTCTTTGCTTTGGGTGCTGTTGATGAGCAATCTTATTGCCCTTTTGCTTCAAACCCTTAGTGCAAGATTGGGCATTGTAAGAGGACGTGATCTGGCCCAGGCTTCGCGCGAGACTTATTTACCCATCGTTAATTTTTCGCTTTGGGTGTTAGCCGAAATTGCCATGGCTGCTTGCGATCTGGCCGAGGTAATTGGCATGGCCATAGGATTAAACCTATTGTTTGGTCTGCCTTTGTTTTGGGGTGTATCACTTGCCATTCTAGACACGCTTATTATTCTATATCTGCAACGCAAAGGGATGCGTTACATGGAAGCATTCATCTTTGCCCTTGTTGCTTTGATAGGCCTTTCTTTTTTGGTGGAAGTGATGTTTGCCAAACCCGAATGGAGCCAACTTGCTACGGGTTTTATTCCTTCAATAAAAGATGATGGCGCCTTATATATCGCCATTGGTATTATTGGGGCAACAGTTATGCCGCATAATCTTTACCTGCATTCTTCACTGGTACAAACGCGCAGAACTAAAAAGGATGACGATGGCATAAAAACGGCTATCCGGTTCAACCTGATTGATTCTTCCGTAGCGTTGAATCTTGCATTTTTTGTAAATGCCTCAATACTGGTGGTTGCAGCGGCAGTTTTTTTTAAGAATGGATATAACAATATTGTACAAATACAGGATGCGCACAAAATGCTGGAACCCTTGATGGGTAAAAAGATTGCTCCTATTCTTTTTGCCGTAGCTTTAATCGCTTCGGGTCAAAGTTCAACCATTACTGGTACCCTGGCCGGCCAAATAGTAATGGAAGGCTACCTGGATCTGCGTATCGCCCCCTGGTTGCGAAGATTAATAACACGGCTTATTGCAGTTGTTCCAACCTTACTGGTTATTGGCTTTTTGGGCGATAATAAAGTAGGTGATATGCTAATTCTCTCGCAGGTAATATTGAGCCTTCAACTAGGATTTGCTGTGGTGCCGCTTATTCACTTTGTAAGCGATAAACAGAAGATGGGTAAATTTGCCATATCTAATACGGTGAAGTTTTTTGCCTGGCTTGCAGCTTTAATAATAATGGTGCTAAACATAAAATTGGTAATTGATACCCTGGTTGATTGGCACGTACAACTAGCCGGACATGAGTGGCTTTTTAACTTTATAATAATGCCGGTTGTGTTTTTCGCTGCCATGCTGTTCCTGTATATTATCTGGTGCGCAATTTTTGGAAAACGCTTTGAGCGCGAAACCAAGACACCGCACGGCAAAGCAGTTGAAATTCCATTGATTGAAAAGAAATCTTACAACCGCATTGCCATTTGTGTAGATTTTTCGAACAGCGATATAAAAGCCATTACCGAGGGCGCAGCACATGGCGATAAATCAACGGAGTTTTTCCTGATACACATTGTGGAAACAGCCGGCGCCCGTAGCATGGGAGAGGAAATACAGGATTATGAAACCCATGAAGACTGGAAGCAACTTAACGAATACGGGCATAAATTACGCGAACAGGGATACCTGGTGTTTGAGAAATTAGGTTTTGGTGACCCTAAAAAGGAAATACCCACTATTGCCGAAAAGGTAAATGCCGAATTACTGGTTATCGGGCAACACGGGCACCGGGGCATTAAGGATATCGTTTTTGGTGAAACTATTTCGGTAGTCCGCCATAATGCAAAGTGCCCGGTGTTGGTTGTTTAAATTTTCGACAACTTTGTCGCGTGAAAAATCTTTTTTCTATTGGCGATAAAAAAACTTTCGAACGCAAGGTACGACCGGAAGACACTGCTACTTTTGAAAGCGGCACAGTTCACCCTGTTTTTGCCACTTTTGCTTTAACACGCGATGCGGAATGGTGCAGCCGCTTATTTGTGCTTGAAATGAAAGAAGCAGATGAGGAAGGCATTGGTACCTTTGTGGAGGTAAAACATTTTTCGCCGGCCTTTGTTGGAGATACGGTTTTGTTTGATGCAGAGATTGACGAGTTAAATAAAAATAACGTAAACTGTTTTTTTACTGCCAAAGTAGGCGAGCGGTTAATTGCAGAAGGAAGGACCGGGCAGAAAATATTGACTAAAATAAAAATTGAGCAACTCTTTAATGAGTTAAAGCAGAAATGATTGAGCAGGGGAAAATAAATATCCAGAATAAAAAGGCGGGATTTGAATTCGAAATAGTGGATCGTTTTGAGGCGGGCATTGTTTTGCGCGGAAGCGAAATAAAATCAATCCGCAACGGAGGCGGCAGCATCAGCGAAGCCTTTTGTTTTATCAGGGACGGGGAACTTTATGTAAGGAATATGAACATCCCTGAATACTCTCACGGCGCTTATGCTAACCACGAACCGGTAAGCGTTCGCAAGCTATTGTTGAAAAAGAAGGAACTTGACAGAATTGACTCCAAGATACGTGAGAAGGGACTTACTGTAATCCCTACCCGTCTTTTCATTAACGACCGCGGCTTTGCAAAGCTTGAAGTTGGCCTGGGTCGGGGGAAAAAGAAATTTGACAAGCGCGAAAGCATTAAAGAAAAAGACAACAAGCGCGAGACGGACAGGGTAATGAAAAAATACAAATAGAAATTTGACCTGATTTAGGGGGCCTATAGTTTCATAAACTTTATCTCTACCCTTCGGTTTTTGGCATATTGCTCTTCTCCGCAACCATCGATTGTTGAAGATTTACAATCGCAGGCATTTACTGCTCTTGTATCCCCCCAGCCTATTGTAGCTATCCTGTTTTTGGCAATTCCCTTTTTAAACATGTAGGCGGCGATAACATCAGCCCGTTTCTTCGACATTAATAAATTCCCTTGCCGGGTCCCTTTGCAATCGGAATGACCTGTCAATTCAACTTCCAGTGTCGGGTTTTCAATTAAAATATCCAGCCACATGTTAAGCGTAGCGGTATCCTCTACAACCGCAGAATTACTCGCAAAATAGATATTGGGAAAACTGCCGTAGCAAACAATGCGTTCAATCCTTTCAAGTTCTACAGTATCTGTGTTTGGAGTGTTCTTCTTTAAATACGATTCGGATTTTGTAAAGTAGCGGTATTTATCGCTGTGCGAATCGAGTGCATATTCTATGCGGTAATTAACTCCTTCGGCTAGCTGAACCTCGGCCATACCGTTACCTGATGTAAATACTTTTTTAAGTACCGGATCTTTAACACTTGTAATAGTGATCTCAACTTTCTCAAGCGGCAGGTGGGTCTTCTTATCTAAAACCAAAAATCGCGTTTTTGCTCCTCCATCAGCGCCAGAGTCGGGCCACGCAAAAATTTGCGCAACACATATCATTAACAGGATCGTAAAAAATCCTTTCATACCAGAAAGATAGAAAGAAAAATTAAAATACAAGTGGCGGTATAAAACGTGTGTCTTTAACAATTACTTATTTTTATCAAATTCTAATGAGTATATATTTAATAAATTTTCGTTTATTTGATTGTTCATCAAAAATAATAACTATGAAAAAAAATGTACCTGCGCCATTACTAACGGCCCTTCTTCTTTTAATCCTTCCGGCAGCCCTGCTCCGTGCGCAAAATATCGTTCCTAATTCCGGGTTCGAAACTCAAACTTCCTGTCCGGTTGTAAGCGAAATTCAGAAAGCTCCACCCTGGAATTCTCCCAGCCTCGGAACGCCCGATCTGTTCAATTCCACCTGTCCGTCTCAAAACGGTCCCGGACATACTGGAATTGGTAGTTCAGGTATATTCTGTTACTCTGTTTTTCCAAACAACCGGGAATATATACAAGCACGACTAACGCAACCTATGGTAGACGGGCAGGAATATTGCGTTAGCTTTTATGTAAAACGAACCAATTTCCGTTATTCCATATCTACGATAGGAGCGTATTTCTCGACAGATTCGATTTATTTGATGCAAACCAGCACCTTCACTTTTTCCCCTTCCATAGAAAGTCCGGCGGCTACTCAAATCACTTCCACCAATACCTGGACCGAAATATCAGGTACCTATACGGCTTCGGGCGGCGAACAATTTATTATTATCGGCAATTTCCGTGATGATGCTGCCTCCACTAAGTCAGTAGCCAATGCCTCATCAGTTGATTCTGTGGCCTATTATAACATTGATGATATTTCTGTTACCGCTTGCAGCGGCAATGGCATCAATGAACCCGGTGTAGATAAGTTAGTTGTTGTTTATCCGAATCCGGCCACAGATATTGTAAACATCGAGATTGCAAATGATATAGAGGAAATAAAATCCGTTAACCTGTTCGATATACTTTCCAACCGTGTAATTGCCGAACCAGTATTTGACAGCGGCAACCATAAAATAACATTTAATACTTCACATCTTTGTAGCGGCACTTATTTCGCCGAGATAAATACAGGTACTCAAAGGTTGGTTAAAAAACTTTCAATTTTAAAATAGACCCTAAACTATAAGCACCTGGTTTAGTAACAGGTGCTTATAGTTTGATTTTAAAAACTCATTTACAAGATGATTCTATACTTCACTTGTATTTCCACCCATCCCGGGCATCCGATATCTGTCTAAAAGAAATGCCGTCTATTTGCTCTTATCAGCATCGGCGGGCTTATCTGTTTTCTTCTTCAGGGTTTGTTTGCCCAAATTAAAAGTTAAACCGATGTTAAGTCCAAGGTTGCTTAAAGCACCGGTTGGGCGAATATCATCTTTTGGTTTTGTAGGGTCGTATTTTGCATTGTACTGTTTGTTGTTGGAATTATTATTCAACTCATCTACAAAGTTAAATTGCGTTCTGTAAACTCCCCGCTGATTAATAAGGCTGGTTGTAACACCGTTATCATCGGTAGCATCCCATTGGGTTATCTGTGCACTCTTGGCCCTTGTAACAAGGTATTGTCCGTTTATTTCAAAAAATACACTCAGGTAAGGTAGCGCATCATATTTTAAACCAATAGCCCCGTTAACACCTAGCGAAACTGTACCCTGTGTTTTTAAAGTAACTTCAGTGTGTCTTCCTAAGTAATAAGGGAGTGTATCCAACACCTGCGCAAAGTGGCCACCCGGTGCATTTTGGTCTATACTGATATGGTCGGTAAGTCCTCCTGCTATAGGTAACGAAATACCTAAACGTGCATATGGAGTTAGCTTTACCTTTTTAAAAGGAGCCTGAACAATAAGGGATGGGTTTAATGAAACCCCAACTGCATCGCATTTAAATTTGGCATCCAGGTAATACGGAATATAGGAGTAATTGATGCCCGTAAAAACTGTAAGCTGACGTGTCTGGTCGGCAGTAATAGTTGCGCTTTTCAGGTAGGATATTCCAAGGTCAACACCAAAGTAAGGGTTGATCATATAGCCCAGGCCCAGGGTAAAATTCATTCCCTTTCCAAAAGAGCCACGAACCGATTTTGTAGATGGAATAGAATCGTTAATAGTGCTTAGGGGAGCAAGTGCGTCAATATCCGGATTCAAGGGATCTATCTTAGGTCCTGAAACAGATTCGCTGTTTTGCAATCCGGGCCACGCATAGCCACCGGCTAGCCTCACTGTAAAATATTGGGCATTTAATTGTGTACTTAAGCAAGCCAAAACGATGAGCGCGAGGAGATTTCTTTTCATGCTTTTCAGTTTATTTGAAGCTATATTACAAAAAGAAATCCGTATACAATTATCCCGAAGGCAAAACCTGTAGTACCTGATTTTTTAACGGCTTATTTATTTGCTGATGTCGGTTTTAATATTCTCATGATAAACCGATCCCCATTTTCCGGTTTCACTTAATTTGCAAATATAAAGCCGTTTGCTAAGGGACTGTTAGACCATTCGGCCCGATAAGTTCCCGTAGTTTCAGGTTCTCTATTCATTAATTTTTTCGCAGTTCCATTTCCTTATAATAATAGTCTTTCCGCGGCTGAAAGTTTGTTTCCAGGTTTTTTGTGATCGTCCCCCCGGGAAACTCCCGTTGGTAAAAGGTCAACAGTTCCTGCATAGTATAAAGTGATTCACGCATTCCCCTGTTCCACTCATCATTACTGATGCTCTTATCTGATTTGCAAGTTTCAAATTGCGTGATGGAATTATTCAGAAGCAAGGTTGCGGCCTCATCAGCCTGTTTTTGAGCACCACATTGAAAATATATCTCGGCGGCTGTAAAACAGAAAACATTCAATGGGATAACGCTGTCGGGAAAACTGCTGAAACTCATGTCCATCAGATCTTTAGCCTCCTTTAATCTTTTTTCTTTTACCAGGGCTTCGCATGTTTTTGATATAACTGCCCTGTAATTGGCGGTCATTCGTCCCACGTTTACGTCTCTTTCAGGTTGTGTTTTCCAGTTAGTCGCTTCAAATTTTTTATTAAAATAATCGCAGTTAAAAGAAACATTCATGGGCGCGTTGTAACAGAACTGGGCATCAGACTTTATATCCGGATTTAAGCGATAAGTCATCCCTTCTGCCGTTAAATATTTTTCCATACCTAAAAAATACTCGGGTGCCATCGTAGCGGAAAAATTAATGGGTCGCTTCCATAGATTGGTCCCTATCATGTCTAAAAGAATTACGTCATTCTTCTCTAAAAGGCCTTTAGCGGGACTCAGATCCAGTGAGGTCGCCTTTAATAACTTGCTATAAAGTTTATCGTCTTTTCGCACATAATCCAGGTTGGTTCCTGAATATTCTTCAGGCTTCAGGGTTACCGGCAATGGTTTTGCATCGTAAACTCCCAATCTTAAAAAATTGATATAGCGGCTGGTGCTAAGCAGGTTAATGTTTACCACCAATACATCTTTCCTGAAGCCCATGGAGGCTTGGACATAATACAAAGGATAGGTGTCATTATCTCCTTGCGTAAAAAGTATCGCATTGGGTTCGCAACTGTTAAGCAGGTTTTTGGCAAACGAAATAATGAATGGTCCATAAAGTCCCGGCTTTATATCGTTGGCCGCTTCCTTTGTGTTTTGGTAATATGCAACATCCAGGTAAGAGGTCATCGCCTCATTCGAATACTCATTGTATATATCCCCGATGTATGTTTCATAGCGTGGATTTTGCTTGCGTAAGCGAAGATCGGTTTCCATCGAAAGGCGCTCGTATTTTCTATATTCTTCCAGTTGTTTTGCGCTCATACAGTTTGGCTTATCTTCTAAATGAAAGCCTTGCGCAGGATTCATGTACGATTTTATGTTATCTAAAAAACCGTACGACTTATACGCATATGCCCTTGAAAGTGCAAACAGGTCCTGGTCGCACAATGTTGCCGAATCTTTAAGATGGTCGATAATGTCATCTGTCCAACCTGCGTATCCATAGTAGGGCATTAATTCAAAATCGTTACCATTAAATCCCAATAAGGCCAGTTGAGCAGTGATCTTCTCAGTTTCCTTCTCGTTACTATAATAGGCATGATTAAGGTAGTCATGTTTTTGAAGCGACAAGAAAAGCCTGTCCTTTTTTTCTGCAGTGCTGTCGGGCAAATAATCAATTACATAAACGTGCCACCCGTCAGGCTTTTTAGCAAGGCGGTATTGCTGAGCATCCCTGATATCCAGGGTGCTTAGCTGGTGCGAAACATGCCATACCACTGAATCATATAATGGGTATCCAAAAGAGTCAATGATCTTAGCCTGGGAATAGGTGGCAGAATAAAAGGTGGCAAGAAAAGTCAATACAGAAATTATTTTCATATTACGAATATAAAATAAGCCAGCAACATTGCGCTTTGGATGGATGTATCAGAAAGTTTGATACGGGCACTTACTGAAATTATTGTTGCCCTTAGGTTGAAAAACGAGGCCGAGTGATAACTCGTAAGCACCTTTTGTCTGTACGGCCAGGCCCGTGTACGGAAAGTCGGCAGCAAAACCTATGTTGTAAACTACTTTGGTTTGCTTGCCACCAACGCCTTTATATCTAACGCTGGCAATAATGGCATTGGTATTAGAAGTATTCTGAACTACAGACAATCTATTCATTAACGATATGCAAAAAGGAATAACACTGTTGCCGGGTTTTGGATTAATGAAAAGGTCCATACCCGTATTCAATTCGTAAAACTGTTTTTGATTTTCGAAAAGGATGGTCGGCCCTAAATAAAAATACTTACCCGGAAGGCTCACACTGCTGCGATAGGTGGCAATATACTTTCGGGGCATTCTGCTATCGGCCGTAGCGGTTCCGGTTAACGACATAGACGGGGAAAGCAAGTGTGCCATGGCAAATCCTACTTCATTGTACCAGTTATCCTTGCCGGCAAAATTATTTTTAAGCAATAAACCCACGTCCATATCAACGGTATATTTGCGTCCTATGCCATCATGGTCGCTCGCCGATTGGCCGGTAATACCCTGGTTAATATTTACCTGATCACTAAAAACAAGTTTATCCCAGTTAACCGAAATGGAATTGAAATATGCTTTAAATCCCAACGATACCTGTATTCGCGGTAATTCGTCTGTTTTGTTTTTTATTTTATTAAAGTGTTGGGCATAACTGATTCCAACCGTTGAAGTAGTTAGATATCCTTCGCCTTCAATATCCTGCATGGCAAAAATTCCGGCACCTGCAGTATAATTTCCCTTTTTTAAATAAGCATCAAATACGGTGTAGTACGTTGATAAGGCCCCCGGAAATATTTTACCCGGTGCGTTTGGCCATAAACTGCGATAAGTCGCCGCTAGTTGATACCCTCCATGATCGCCGGTGTAAGCGGGATTAAAATAAAACTGGTTTAAGTTATACTGCGAAAATGAAGGATCCTGCCCATAACATTGAGTGGCCAACATACAAGCAGCGCCAGCAGAAAAGGCGCCTTTTCTGAATTTTATCAATAACATATAAAGTGAACGGATCAGGTAACTCATAAACTACTTCAAAATTATCTTATCAAAGTTATCGTACCAATTGTTTTCTTACCACCGCCCTCGCTGGCATCATAGCTCATTCCTTCCCAAACGGTTCCATCTAAAAAAACAGCATTTATTTTCCATACATAAACATCTTCCTGGCATGACTTACCCAAATAAGTTCCATCCCATGATTCGGAAGGCTGGGTTTCGCTTAACGCTTGCGATTCCCACATCAATTCTCCCCATTTGTCGAACACCTGGGCTCTGTAACTTAGTAATCCAATTCCTGCGGGCTTCCATACTTTAACCAGGTCCTGTGTTCCGCCAAAGCCGGGTTGCATGGCATTTGGAACGTAAAGCGCTTTCTTAATCACATAGAACGCCTTAATGATGGAATCTTTGCAGCCATAACTGGTAGAAGCAATCAGCAACACAGAATAGACATCAATTTTATCGTAACGATGGCTTGGGCTGTTCTCGGTAGATGTTGTTGCATCCCCAAAGTCCCATAAATAACTCTCGGCATTTTCACTGCCATTAATAAAAATAACGATTCCGTCATACGGGTAAACCGATGAGTTGACTTCTGCATCAAAATCTGCTTTAGGCACCGGGTGCACCCTCACCGTATCGGTTAATACGATTGTATCGCTACAGCCGTTAATTGAATTTACCTGCAACGAAATTGTATAAACGCCGGTATCGGAATACTGGAATGAAGCGCTTGAGCCCGCTCCCGGACTTCCGGCTCCAAAATTCCATATGTAGCTGCTTGCATTGGTAACGTTCGCCTGTACATCAACATATAGCGGTTGACATCCTTCTGCAGGATTAATACTAATGCTTTGCACAACAGGCATTGGATAAACCGTTACAACGCCGTTGGCTATATCAAAGCAGGAATGGTTGTTTGTCGCAGTAAGTAAAATTGAATATTGCCCCGGGGCATTATAAGATGGTTGCGGGTTTGCTGAGGTGGAAGAAGAACCATCCCCAAAATTCCATAAATAGCTGGTAGCGTTACTGCTGGTATTGCTAATTACAAATACCGCAGGAGGGCCGCAAATAGCATTTTGATTTAAACTGAAAGAACCCACAGGAACCGCAAAAATTTTAACCGGTAATTCAAATGTGTCGCTGCAATAGTTGTTTTGTGCAACCAGTTGTGCAATAAAGGTTCCGGTATCGCTGTAGGTATATGTTGGACTAATTTGACTGGAATAATTTCCGTCTCCGAAATTCCAGCGATAACTATTGGCAAACTGGCTGGCGTTATTGAAAATAATGGGTTGGGTATTTAAGCAGGTATCAAATGCAGCAAACAGGGCTATGGGTTTTGGATTCACCGTCAACAAATCATTGCTCTTCGCCTCGCATCCGTTTATATCTATCGCCGAAAATGTGATAATATAGGATCCGGGAGAAGAATAATAGTGAGCAGGATTGTGTAATGCCGAAATATTGGATGGTCCGCTGGCAGTATCACCAAAATTCCACGCTATATTATTAACAGAAACAGAAGATTGCACATTGTCTGTAAAAGCCACAGAAAAAGGAGAGCAAGCCGATGAGTCGGTAATATTGATTGAAACAACCGGAGCAGGATTTACAATAACGATTTGAATGGCGGAATCCACACAGCCATTTACAGATACAATGTTTTGTGTAACGCTGAAATTTCCCGGCGTAATGAAAAAATGGTTCGAATTTTGCAGGTTCGAAGAATTCTGTGGACCGCTTAAAGGGTCGCCAAAATTCCAACTCCAACTTTGTACCGCGGACGTGCCATAGCTTGAATCTGTAAAATGGACAAGCCCATTTCCACAAAAGGTAAGCGTGTCAGCAATAAATTTGGCTACGGTACCTACCACATCTACTCTGCCAAATGGCAGAGAAAAAATACATCCCCCATCGTTTAAAATAAGTTCCGGATAAAAGGAACCGGTGCGGGTGTACGTGTAACAAACAGAGTCGGTACCGGGTTGTACGGTGCCATCTCCAAAATTCCAGGTATAAATATTTGACGAACTGGAAACCGCCGACATACATGTTGTGTGTGGCACACAGCCGGATATTGGCGGAGTTGCAACATAAGCGGATGGTCCGCTGATGTGAATGTAATCTGCATATACCAATGT
This sequence comes from Bacteroidota bacterium, assembly GCA_028288545.1. GTDB lineage: Bacteria > Bacteroidota > Bacteroidia > Chitinophagales > LD1 > Bog-950. Next base: position 1,298 of record JAQBNQ010000284.1, on the reverse strand, counting down.
ATCAGCGCATCCATTTGAATTGGTGGCAATCAGCGTGACCGTAAATATCCCCGAAGTAGTGTAAATATGAAATGGATTTTGAAGTGTCGAAACCTGTCCATCTCCAAACTGCCAGTTCCACGAACTCACAGAATCGATATTGCTCGAAAGGTTGGTAAACGAAACCGAAAGAGGTGGACAGGTAGTTGAAGTGCTATCCGCAACAAACGCCGTGCGTGGTATTATTATGTTTGAATTAATTACACCACGCGCTGTATCAGTACAGCCTGAAGAATCTGTTGCCACTAATGAAACATTAAATGAGCCCGATGTAATAAATGAGTGGCAAACATTGACGGAATCAGATATTTGCCCGTCGTCAAAATTCCAGTTGTAAATAAGCCCGTTGCCGGTGGAAGTATTGGAAAAACAACTTTGTAATCCTCCACAGCCAGGTATTACGGTATTTGTAAAACCTGCATCGGGTCTATCAACTGCAACCATGTTATATTTCAGGCTATCGCTGATACAACCATTGCTATCCGTAACAATTAGATTGATAGAATAGCTTCCCGCATTAAAATAAGTGTGCAGGGGATTGTTCTGTCCCGAGGAATCTGCCGGTCCTGAAGCGGCATCGCCAAAATCCCAATTCCATTTTGCTATTCCTGCAGATGAAAAAGAAGAATCAATAAAACCCACCACCAGCGGCGCACAACCACTTAAGGGGCTACCGTTAAAGTTTGCCTTAGCGTGTGAAACACTGATATAATTTGGTTTGTAAACGGTATCCACGCAACCAAATGTATCAGCAACGATTAGCTGAACATTATAATACCCTGTATTCCTGAAACGGAAACAAGGGTTGTTTGTAGTTGCAGTTGTATCCAAAATGCCATTGGCATCAGTAACCTTCCATTGAATACTTATAACTCCCGGCGTGGCATTAACCAGGCAGCTTTGCAAAGGTTGACATCCGGATAGAGGACTGCCGCTAAAGTCTGCCCCCAGACCGGTTATATGCACCACCACCTCTTCAAGATCGCTACAACCGGTTGTATCATTGGTAACATATAACCACGCATGATAATCTCCGGCACCAGCAAACGTAACTGCAACAACTGGGGTCAGCGAACTATCCGGTGTTCCTCCGGATACTATCCATTTATAATTTTGTGCTCCCTGCGAAAAGCTTCCGTCTAAAGTTACCGATAATGGATCACTGCAATTCCTGATAACCTTCGGAACTGCCAATGGGAATATTGTTTGTACAAAATTGTCTTTGGTAAGCGTATCTGCGCAATCATAATTTGAAACTA
>JAQBNQ010000280.1 GCA_028288545.1 Bacteroidota bacterium | reverse complement strand
ATGAAGGCAAAGCAAAAGAGGCCACAGAAACTTTTAAAACCCTGGTCGAAAAATTTCCTGCCAATCCCGATTACTATCTTAACCTGGGCTTCCTCTATTCTAAGGCGGGGCAATTTGAAAGCGCTATTAAAGTGTACGAGCAATTCGAAAAGAATTTTGGTGTAGACGAGAATGTAATACAGGAGAAAAAGAATTTGTATTTGCGTTTGAACAAATTTAACGATGCCTTGAATGAGGTTCACAAGTTGGTAGATGCTTTTCCAGGTGAAACAGAGTATATGCTGATGGAAGCCGACCTGTACCGCGCCAATAAAATGAAAGATAAGGCGATAGAGATATATAAAAGGGTTTTGGTTACCGAGCCGGATAATGCACAAGCCCTGTTGGCCCTTGCCGACCTTGGGCTGCAGAGTGGAAATACGCAAGAAAGTGCCGAGAGCCTGAGGAAGATATTTGAAAACCCCAAGGTAGACGTTGATACCAAGATCAAGATATTGTATCCATACCTGCAATTTTGGGAAGTGAAAAAGGATTCCAAGCAGGAGGCTTTTGACCTGGCTGAAATTCTTACCCGGGTTCATCCGGACCAGGCAAAAGCATTTGCTATTAAAGCAGATCTGTATTACCTGGATGCGCAGAACGATAAAGCCTTAGAGGCTTATTTAAAATCCCTGGCTTTAAACAAGGATGTTTTCCAGGTATGGCAGCAGGTAATGGTAATATACAATACCAAGCGCGATTGGGTTAACCTTGAAAAAACCAGCGATGAGGCGGAAGAGCTTTTCCCTAACCAGGCATTTGTTTATTTATTTAAAGGTGGCGCCGAGTTTCAAAATAAGAAATACGATAAAGCAGTAAAGAGCTATTTGAAAGGAGAAAAAATGAGCACCGATAATGACAAGTTGAGAGCGCAATTTCTTTCAAATCTTGGTGATGTATATCACAACCTGAATAAGAATGAAGAAAGCGACAGCGCTTACGACCGTGCACTAAAGCTGGATCCTGAAAATGCCGGTGTACTTAATAACTACAGCTACTACTTAAGCCTGCGTAAAGTAAATCTTGAAAAGGCAAAGCAAATGAGCGCCTATTCAAACAAGTTGGAACCAGATAACAGTTCTTACCTGGACACTTATGCCTGGATATTATTCCAGTTAAATGACTTTACCGGTGCAAAAGAATGGCAGGAAAAAGCGATGAAAGCCAGTGGTGATAAAAGCGGAACCATTATTGAACATTACGGCGACATTCTTTTTAAGCTGGGCGACAAACAAGGCGCCATGGATAGCTGGAAAAAGGCCAAAGAACTTGGCACCGATTCCGGTACTATTGACAAAAAGATTGCCGAGGAACGCTACCTCGAGTAATTACCCCCTAACATTAAGCGGCCCTGATAAGGGCGGTATTATCCGTTTTCGATAACTCATTTATTATCTTGCACAAAATTTTTGAATGCTGATCATAGGAATTACAGGTGGCTCGGGCTCGGGTAAAACAACAGTGGTTAACAGGGTTTTAAAGTATTTTCCGGCCGGGGCAGTGGGGGTAGTACACATGGATAGCTACTATAAAGACAACAGCCATTTACAACCTGCGCAACGGGCCCTTATTAATTTCGATCATCCTGATTCGGTGGAGTTTGATCTGTTATACAAGCACGTGTTGGCTTTGAAAAACGGGGAGGCCATTGATGAACCTACTTACGATTTTATAGCCAGTAACCGAAAAAAAGAAACCATTCATATTACACCGGTACCGGTAATAATTGTAGAAGGGATATTATTATTTACCGACAGCCGTTTGCGCGATCTGTTTAATATAAAGGTATTTGTAGATGCCGAAGCGGATGAGCGCGTTATTAGAATAATACAGCGTGATATACAGGAAAGAGGAAAAAAGATAGAAGATGTTTTAGAACGTTACGAGGTGGTAAAAAACATGTACAACCAGTTTATTGAACCCACCAAGCGTTTTGCCGATATCATAATCCCGCAGGGCGGCGATAACAAGGTTGCCATTGATATGCTGGTGGCTATTATCAGGATGCAATCGCTAAAGGATTCGCAAGCCCCTGTTTAAACCGCTGAGCCAACCGGCCTGCTGGCCTTTATTACCTGGTTGTAATACGATTCATACTGCGGTAAAATATTATTGATATCAAATGTCTTCGCCTGGGCAAAGGCGTTCTTTTTAAATTCATTCAAACGCTTTTCGTCTTCTAAAATATAAACGGCGTTTTTGGCCATATCTGTAAAGTCGCCAACGTTACTCATAAAACCTGTTTTGCCCTGAATGTTTATTTCAGGTAAGCCGCCGGCATTAGACGAAATAACGGGCACCTCGCAGGCCATTGCTTCAAGGGCTGCCAGTCCAAAACTTTCTGTTTCCGAAGGCAGCACAAATAAATCTGCTATAGCTAACAGGTCTTCTATCGCATCCTGCTTCCCTAAAAAACGAACATTCTCGCAATTGCTGATCTTACGGCATAGGATTTCCATGTTCATTCTTTCGGGCCCGTCGCCAACCAATAATAATTTTGAAGGCACTTTTTTAGATACCAATTCAAACATTTGCAATACATCTTCTACCCGCTTTACTTTTCTGAAGTTGGAAACATGCATCAGTAGCTTTTCGCCATTGGGACATATTGCCTTTTTAAAATGCTCCTTATCGGTTTTCTTAAAGCGCGAAAAATCTATAAAATTCGGGATCACCTCAATCTCGCGTTCAATGCTAAAGTTTGCGTAGGTGTCGTCCTTCAAACTTTGAGATACCGATGTAATACCGTTTGATTGGTTAATGGAATACTCTACTACGGGCTTATAGCCGGGGTCCTTTCCAACCAGCGTAATATCGGTTCCGTGCAGGGTGGTAACAAAGGGAAGATGAAAACCTTTGCCTTTTAAAATGGAACGTGCCATTAAAGCCGCAGAGGCATGGGGTATAGCATAATGCACATGTATAATGTCCAGTTTTTCGAAGCGGGCAACATCCACTATTTTACTGGCAAGGGCGCTTTCGTAAGGTTGGTAGCGAAATAAAGGATAATCAAGGGCCGCAACTTCGTGGTAAAAAATATTCTCGCTAAACGAATCAAGCCTTACGGGTTCCTGGTAAGTAATAAAATGTACTTCGTGGCCTTTTTTGGCGAGGGCCTTTCCCAATTCAGTTGCAATAACACCGCTACCTCCATAGGTAGGGTAACAAACTACTCCAATTTTCATAACATGGTTTTCTTGTTAGACGAAAATAAGGGAAATAGATTGTATTAGCCCTTGGGTGTTAAATGCAAATAACCACAGAGGCACAGAGTTACGGAGTTAACAGCCGAGAAATGCAATTTTAAATTCGAATTCTGAACTATAACCTCTGTATTCTTC
>JAQBNQ010000276.1 GCA_028288545.1 Bacteroidota bacterium | reverse complement strand
GAAGAATACTTGATGGCATTTGAAAGAAGGTTAATGACCACCTGTTCCATCATAGAAATATCGCCCTGTGCCACAGGCAGGTCAGGCAATTCCAGGGTTACCTTATTCGGTGAGGAATAAATGATCTTATCCCATATATTATGAAACAACTCCGTCATCTCAATGGGCACGATTTTCAGGGTTTCGCGGCCGCATTTGGCCAGGGTAAGCAGGTCATCAATAATTATGTTCATCCTCATGCTGCTGCTTTCAATATGATTGAACAACTCACCAATTTGGGGAGGTAGTTCATTCTGGCGCTCGTTAATGATGCGCGCAAAGCCTATAACGGCCCTTAGCGGTGAGCGCAAATCGTGCGACACAGAATACGAAAAAGCCTCCAGCGCTTTGTTGGCTTCTGTCAATTCAGCGGTGCGTTCGGCTATGCGACGCTCAAGATTATCATTTAACTCCCTTATCTCATTTTCGGCCTTTTTCCTTACCTTAATATCGTGCGAATGACACGCCGAGCCCGCCACTTCCTCACCGTTTCTGATAGGATAAAAAGAAATCTCCAGCCACCTTTCTACCGGAAAATATATATGCTCAACCTCTCTAAACGCTTCGCCCTTAAATGCTCTTTCGTAAAATTCCTTGTACCCGTTCATTTGCCCGGTTGCAATGCCAACGGCCACAACATCAACACCCGGCCAAAGACCTTTCGCTGATGCAGTCCTCATCGAATCCTCAAATGGCTGGTTGAAAGTAATTAGCTTAAACTCCCTGTCCACACTCCACATCAGGTCATCGGTGTTATTGATTAAAGACCTTAAATTACTTTTATCAAACTCCCGCTGTATCTCGGCCAGCTTTCGCTCCGTTACATCCTGCAATATACCATACATGCCTATGGCCTTTCCATCCGCGTTCAGTTCAAATTTACTTTCCGAATAAATATGCTTTACACTTCCATCGCTGCATATTATGCGGTGACTATAAGAAGTATCCTTTACTTTTTCCTGTGCCTCCTTAATTATTGCCAACACCACAGCAATATCATCAGGATGAACCAGGGTACACCAACTTTCATATGACAGGTGATTTTTATCCAAAGGAAATCCGAATATCCTGCATCCTTCCTCCGATAGCACAAGTACATTTGTATCAAAATCCAATTCCCAACTTCCTATGTGCGCTATTTGTTGGGCTCTTGCTAACCTAACTGCAGTCTGCGTCCTTCCTTGCTCCAGCTTTCTTTTTTGCTTTGTTTCCACGGACTCTTTAATTGCCCGTTTAACCTTTACCGGTAGAGTAAATAACTTATCCTTTAAGGCGTAGTCGGTTAACCCGCTACTAATAAGCTCCACCGAGTTTTCCTCGCCAATGGCCCCCGAAACAAAAATAAAGGGAGTACCCGGTGCTAACTCTTCCCTTATTCTAAACGCGCTGGGTCCGTCAAAAGCAGGAAGGGAGTAATCCGACAATATAATATCAGGTATAAAATTATTGAGCGCGTCTATATAATCCTTTTCGCTTTGCACCACCTTCGACACATAATCAATGCCGCCCTTTTTCAATTCAAACTTTATCAGTTCAATATCCCAAAGGTCGTGCTCTACAATTAATATTTTAGTTTTCGAATCCATCACTGATGCTATTGAGAAGGTTGATTCACAATTAGCCAGTACAACCCAAGTTCGGCAATTGCTTTGTGAAACAAATCAAAATCAAGGGGCTTTACCACATACCCATTTACTCCTAAATCGTAGCAGGTCAAAATATCAGGGTCTTCTTTAGAAGAAGTAAGCATCACCACAGGAATGTTTTGGGTCCGTTCATCACCTTTTATTTCACGCAACACTTCAACGCCACCAACTTTTGGCATTTTCAAATCCAGGAGAATGACCTTCGGTACGTCCTTTATGTTTCTACCCAGGTACTCTCCTTCGCCAAATAAAAAATCCAATGCCGCAGCCCCGTCCTTCAGCACCAAAAGCCTGTTGGCCAGGTTATTTCTTTTTAATGCATGAACAGTCATTTCGGTATCTTCAGCACTATCTTCCACTAAAAGAATTTCAATTTGCTGTACCATTATACAGGGGGTTGATTTACTATTAACCAAAACAACCCAAGCTCAGAAATAGCCTTATGAAACTCTTCAAATTCAACCGGCTTTACTACGTAACCATTCACCCCTAAATCGTAGCAGGTTTGAATATCCGGATCTTCTTTAGAGGAAGTAAGAACCACTACCGGAATTTTTTTGGTCCGCTCATCTCCTTTTATACGTTGCAACACTTCTATGCCGTTCACCTTTGGCATTTTCAAATCGAGGAGAATGATCTTAGGTATATTTTCCATGTGCCGGTCAGTATAGATCCCTTCAGCAAAAAGAAAATCCAAAGCTTCAGCCCCGTTCTTTACGTGTAGCAGCTTATTGGCAAGGTTATTTTTACGCAACGCGCGAATAGTCATTTCCGCATCGTGTGCGTTGTCCTCAACCAGTAATATTTCAATTTCCCATGTCATATATTATGATTTATTTAAAGTAAAATAAAATGCGGCCCCCTCGTTAACCTTACCCTCTGCCCACACACGGCCGCCGTGCTTCGATATAATGCGATGCACAATGGCCAGGCCCACTCCGGTACCTTCAAATTCTTCGTCGGAATGTAGCCGCTGAAACACACCAAACAATTTTTTTGCGTATCGCATATCAAAGCCTGCTCCGTTATCTTTTATGTGGTAAACAACCTCATGCCCCTTTGATTCCGATCCGATCTCAATCACTGCCTTTTCCTTTTGCCCTGAATATTTAACGGCATTTGCTATCAGGTTTACCCAGGCCTGTTTAATTGCAACGTTATCTCCCCTGGTCGGCTGCAACTCGCTTATCCTAAACTCAATATCGCGATCCTGGTTTTCAATTTTGATTTCATCACAAAAATTTCTAACCATATCATCCATCGATATATTTATTTTCACCAATTCCTTACGGCCCAAACGCGAAAATGCAAGCAGGTCGTCAATAAGTTGACCCATTTTTTTTGCACTACTTATAATGTTGTTCATTATCCTGTTAGCCTCGCCATCTAACTGGGCACCAAAGTCCTCCTTCAATATCTTCGTAAAACCATGCACCGCGCGTATTGGCGAACGTAAGTCGTGCGATACGGAATAAGAAAAGGATTCTAACTCTTTGTTTACAGCCTCTAACTGGGCAGTGCGTTCAGCTACTTTTTGCTCTAATCCTTCATTTAATTTACGAATATCGTCTTCTGCCTTTTTCAGTTCGTCGTTGGCCAGGGCCAACTCCGCAGCGCGCTTTTCTTTCTCTCCATTTTGAAAAACAAGCTCTTCGTTCGCTATCACCAGTTCGGCCGCCCGCTTTCCTTTCTCCCCACTCTGAAATACAAGTTCTTTATTGGCTATGATCAACTCCGCAGCCCGTTTCTCCTTCTCTTCATTTTGAAAAGCAAGTTCCGTATTCGCTATGGTTAGTTCAGCTGCCCGCTTCTCTTTTTCCCCGTTTTGAAATACAAGTTCTCTATTCGCGATTACCAACTCTGCCGCCCGCTTCTCTTTTTCATCATTTTGAAACGCAAGTTCTTTATTCGCGATCACCAATTCAGCAGCCCGCTTTTCCTTCTCATCATTTTGAAACGCGAGCTCCTTGTTCGCCACCATTAACTCTGAAGCCCGCTTTTCTTTTTCATCATTTTGGAAAGCAAGTTCTTTATTTGCAACCGCTAACTCGGCAGCACGTTTCTCCTTTTCATCATTCTGAAACGCGAGCTCTTTATTGGCCACGGTTAGCTCCGATGCCCGTTTCTCTTTCTCGTCATTTTGAAAAGCCAGTTCCTTGTTCGCAATCGCCAATTCGGCCGCTCTTTTTTCCTTCTCATCGTTTTGAAATGCAAGTTCCTTATTTGCAACCGTTAGCTCCGATGCCCGTTTTTCCTTTTCATCATTTTGAAAAGCAAGTTCTTTATTCGCAATCACTAATTCGGCAGCTCGCTTTTCTTTCTCATCATTTTGAAACGCCAATTCTTTGTTAGCAACCGTTAACTCCGATGCCCGTTTTTCCTTTTCATCATTTTGAAAAGCAAGTTCTTTATTCGCAATCACTAATTCGGCAGCTCGCTTTTCTTTTTCATCATTTTGAAAAGCCAATTCCTTGTTAGCAACCGTTAACTCCGATGCCCGCTTTTCCTTCTCATCGTTTTGAAATGCAAGTTCCTTGTTTGCAATCGCTAATTCGGCCGCACGTTTTTCCTTTTCATCGTTTTGAAACGCAAGTTCCTTATTCGCAATCACTAACTCCGCTGCCCGCTTTTCCTTTTCGTCGTTTTGAAAAGCAAACATCTTTTCGCGATCTGCTACCTTTTGCTCCAGCACAATATTCAACTGATTTATTTCAAGCCTGTGTTTTTGCTCCAGTAAATAGTTGGCGGTGGTTACAAGCAACAGAACTATAAAGATCGCTATCAGTATAAATAAGATAATCGAATAGCGGTTTAATGTTGCGGCGCTCCTGGCATTTGCAACTTTTCTTTGTATCAGTAAACCATTTTCTTCTTGTTGTAAATCCGCGGTAAGTTTGCGTATCCGGTCGGTATAACGTTTGCCTTCCCGGGTAGCCGAAAGCGCAATGGCCGCAGCAAGGCCTTTTTTGCTTCTCAATTCAACCGACTGGTTTGAAAACTCTAAACGTTTTTGCAAATAAAAATCGAGCGAGTCGACACGTTCCTGCTGGCTTATATTATCGCGGGTAAGCTGCCGCAATTGTTCAATATCCTTAAAGGTTATCTTTCGCGCAGCATATAAAGGTTCAAGAAATGTACTGTCGTTGGTTATAACAAACCCCCTTGCGCCCGTTTCAATATCCTTTGCAAGCGAAAGAATATTTGCAGATTGATAAATAACCTCCTCTGTATGTTGTACCCAATTTTCAGAATCCTTAAGTTTTTGGTTGCTTTGATAAACAGCATATCCCATAAGCACCATGCTGGCCAATATAATGAAGGAAAAGAATGATATTTTCTGCCTGGGTGTAACTTTCATTGTGGCTTTTTAAATGCGAGATCACCTGTATAGCCGGTTTTATGATTACGGCCAACAGGGAGCTGGATTTTGTGGCGTAAACGTAGACTTATATATAAAATAATCTCTTACACAATTGCTAATGATTGTTACACAATTCCCACGTATTGCAAAGCCTTCATATCCTGCGGACTGACCTTCGCAATAAAGGTCCTTCGCTAAGCCCTGGCAACAGCCACTCTCCTGGTTACCGGGGTGAATATTGCGGAGGGAAACAGTAGCACCGGTTTGTACGGGTACCTTAAAGATCAGGCTTTCAAGATTTATCAATTTGTTTTGCATCCTTTTATAGTCTTCGCAAACGACTGCATAACTTAACTGGTCAAAAATTGCCATGTTCTCCGGTGTAACGGGTATTTCTTGTGCCAACAAAAACGAAAGATCCACTTTAATCACCTGGCAGACTTTTTCAAGCGTTCCGATCTTAGCCTTGCACCACCTGGTTTCAAGGTGGCTGTAAGCCTGCTGAGAAATATTCATCGCTCTGGCAACGCTTATCTGTTTTAACTCACGGAATTTTCGGATCGTCCTTATACGTTCTGCGGTTATCATGTCAATGGCGGGTACTGTAATTTTCTTTTCCATGTGTAAGTTGTACGCCTCCCTGAAACTATAGTTGATAGCTTTGACATAAAAGAATTACGTAATATTTATAAATATTACACAATTCGTACTTGCAGGTTTTTCGGGGGTTTATATCTGGCAATAATTCGCGTTCCGCTAAAATTCATTTCTTCTTTTCAATTGCATCCTTACATTTGCACCCGCAAATTGTAAATAACACATGAAACAATTCTCTACACTTCTAACCGATCTTACAGACGGAATCCTTCTTATCACTATTAACCGCGAGGACAAGTTGAACGCCCTTAATAAAACCGTTATCAGCGAACTGGACGAAGTGATTGATGAACTTTACAAAGACCCCGAAATTAAGGGAGCCATCATTACAGGCAAAGGCCCCAAGGCATTTGTTGCAGGAGCAGATATTACTGAGTTTAAAGGTTTGAATGAAGAGGGCGGAAAGGCCCTGGCCCGCCGTGGACACGAAGTGTTCAACAAAATTGAAATGAGCCCTAAACCAATCATTGCAGCTGTAAATGGTTTTGCCCTTGGTGGGGGATGCGAACTGGCTATGGCCTGTCACCTGCGTATTGCCAGCGAAAACGCAAAATTTGGCCAGCCCGAAGTAAAGTTGGGCATAATACCCGGTTATGGCGGAACACAACGATTGACGCAACTGATTGGAAAAGGAAAAGCCCTTGAATTATTAATGACCGCCGATACTATCGATGCTGTTTGTGCCGAAAAACTTGGGCTTGTAAATGACGTTGTTCAAACCGTTGAACTGCTCGAAATTTCGCGGGCAATGATTAGTAAGATAACTTCTATGGCCCCTATTGCTATTGCCGAAGTAATACAAAGCGTTTATGCACATTTTAAAGACGGTATAGATGGCTTTGACACCGAAACCGAATTGTTTGGAAAGTGTGTTGCCACCGCCGATTTTGTTGAAGGAACCAACGCATTTCTTGAGAAGAGAAAGGCCAACTTTAAGGGCCAATAAATAGCTTCAAAATTTAGCAACATAAAGACCGGAATTTAAGCCCCGGCAGGGCTTTTATGCTAATTATTGCCGTACTAAAGGGTGCATAAGTATTCCCACCCAATTCTCAGCTTTCTGTGCTAAAGTTTTTCGAATATTGCATTTCTTTAAATAGAACAATTTTATCTTTTCTCCTGCCAACATAAAATAAAACCCAAATGGATACCAATACAATTATTTATATCGCCGTGCCCATAGTAGTCATAGTATTGATGCTTGTTTTTTATCGATTTCTATTTCGCCTGTTTGGAATAATCATTGTACCGGAAGACAGGATAGGCCTCGTCACCAAAAAATTCGCCTTGTCTGGTCAAAACAAACAGCTACCCGATGGTCGTATTATTGCAACTAAGGGCGAGGCCGGATTTCAGGCCAAAACACTTGCACCGGGTATCTACTTTTGGTTTTGGGTTTGGCAATACGATATTACGCTGCAACCATTTACCGTAGTACCCAGCGGAAGAATTGCCCTCGTATTATCTAAAGATGGTCACGAGTTGGAAACCGGCAGGGTGCTGGCCCGTAAAGTGGAATGCGATTCGTTTCAGGATGCCGTAACATTTATTAATAACGGCGGGCGTAAAGGACGACAAAGTTCCATACTAACTGCCGGAACTTACAGGATTAATACCCTGTTGTTTGAAGTGGTGATTAGCGAAATGACAACCGTACACGAAAACATGGTAGGCATTTTAACCACTATGGATGGCGATAGCATTGATGCCGGCAACATTGCGGGCCGCATTGTAAATGGTCACAACAATTTTCAGGATGCAGATGCTTTTTTAGCAGCAGGTGGTAACAGGGGTTTGCAGCAGCAGGTAATGCTGGCAGGTTCGTACAACTTAAACCCATGGTTTGTTAAGGTTGAAGAAGTGAAGATGACCGAAATTCCTATCGGTTATGTAGGCGTTGTTATCAGTTATGTGGGTGACGAAGGTCCAGACCTTAGCGGTATAGAATTTAAACACGGCAACATTGTTGCAAAGGGCAAAAAAGGTGTTTGGGCCGAACCGCTGGGTCCCGGCAAATACCCGGTAAATCCGTTTATTATGCGGGTTGAATTAGTGCCAACTACTAACCTGGTGCTTAACTGGGCCAACCTGCGTTCGGAGGCGCACATGCTGGATAAAAACCTGTCAACCATCACCGTTCGCTCAAAAGATGGTTTCCCTTTTAACCTGGATGTAAGCCAGATCATTCATATTCCCACCACCGAGGCGCCAAAGGTTATTGGCCGGTTCGGAAACATGATCAACCTGGTATCGCAGGTATTGGAACCTACCATTGGCAACTATTTCCGTAACAGTGCCCAGGATAGTGATGTGATTGCCTTTTTGGG